>NZ_JBKBEX010000007.1:0-183825 GCF_047303325.1 Polaromonas sp. CT11-55
GGCGTGATGAAACGCTATGTATACAGACGAAATGCCGGCCGAGGCGGCCGGTGTCAGGAATGACAGTGACTAATTGGGCCGCGGCCGGGCTGTGGTGTGTTTGTCACGCGCGTAACCGCGAGGGGCGATGCCGGTTTTGGTGCACCCTAAGCCATTGGTTTGCCCACCGCCCGCGGCATGAAGAACTAAGGCTTAGCGCCCACAATCGCCTTCCAGTGTTTGGGCTCCACCGGCGTGATCGACAGCCGGTTGCCCTTGCGCAGGATGATGAGGTCCTCGAGCTCGGGCCGCGCGCGCAGCTCGGGCAGCGTGATGTTGGGAATCTTCTTCACGACCTGCACATCCACCAGCAACCAGCGTGGCTCCTCGCGTTTGGACTTGGGGTCGTAGTAGGGCGACTTGGCATCGAACTGCGTAGGGTCAGGGTAGGCCGTGGACGCCACCCGCGCGATGCCCACAATGCCGGGCTTGGCGCAGCTCGAGTGATAAAACAGCACACCATCCCCGACCTTCATCCCGTCACGCATGAAGTTGCGCGCCTGGTAGTTGCGAACGCCTACCCAGGGCACCGTCGAGTTTTTCGCCGCGAGCGCGTCATCGACCGAGCATTCTTCGGGTTCGGATTTCATGAGCCAGTAGCTTGTCATGGGGTGGCCTTGATGGGTGATTGAAAATCGACTGTATGGCCTGTGCTCGTTCATACTGAGGAGGCGGCAATCACACCGTCCGTCTAGAATTGATCGGCGAGATTTGATCCCCATTTTATCGAGCTGAACGAAACTTAGAATCGACGATAAGTCTTTTAGTAACAAGCATGCCACGTCACTCGTCTCCGCGGCTCATAGCCATCACGCTTCTCGCTGCGGCAGGTATGTTCGCTTGCATTTGGCTGTTCATCGCGGTTGGCTATTGGCAAAAAGGCGTATCGGCCGATACCATGTTGCTGCTCCAAATCTCTCGCGAGACGCCCGAGTGGCAAGCATCGCGTTGGGCCATAGCATTCCCTCTTGTCGCTGTTGGTCTTGCTGCCGTCTACCGGTGGTCCCCTCTAGCGAAGGTCCGCAGCGGAGCCGCATTACTCGCTGCTGTGGCGGCATGTATCTGGGCCGCCGGCTTCAACCTAGTTCATCCGGTGCTCATGTTCGCATCGGCTGTCCCGGTGGTTCTGGCGGTCCATCATTTCATCGTCGCCGTCCGCGCCAACACAAGGGCTGGCGTCGAGGAAACCTCCAGTGAGGCCTAACCCTCCATCGAGCGGACGTTAGACCGCGATGCGTTGCTTGATTCTTGTCGAAGACACCTTCCAAGTCACCGGGATAGGTCTTGTCGTAGTGCCCGGCCCACTCCGAGAGGAAGTAGCGGGTATCGGAAGTCTCCCGGTCGAACTTCGGAAGCCTTCGGGAGAGCGAGTGCAAGCCAGGTTGGCCCTCACTCATACGCCTCAGTCTCCTCCCGCACCCCCTGAACTTGCCAAACGATGGACCTCCACACTGCACGGCGTGCGAAAGGATGATGTTCCGATTGGCACAGAAGTGTGGGAACTGGAAGAGTCCGAAAGCTCAAGACTCTTGGCCGAGGATCGTGCAATCTTCTTCAAGGCGAGCGAAGAGGCAGGCGGTGGCGGATCGTCAAAAGTTCGTTGCGATATGTGTGGATCACCGATCACATTTCGATGGCAGGGGTCAGTTGGGTTCCATTCCTGCGAGTGCGGGAAGTTCTCCGGCATGCTGAGGGGTCTCTGACGGTGAGCGTGCGGCCTACCCAGCTAGTCGACACGGACGCTCAAGGGCATCCTGCCGCTGCGCGGCATCCTATCCTTGGTCGCCGGTCACAAACACATTAGGCAGCTCATTCATTCATGGCCGTCAAAATCAAATTCCTGAGCGTCGTTGTACCAATCGAGAACATCAACAAGAGCTCTATCGAGGAAGGACTTTCCGGCCTGCTTAAGCAATTCGGTGGTGGTCGCGGAAAGTCCTTCTGGCTCGATGATCACCTCTATGTCGAGTTCGCAATGAGCCCGATCGATGTCCAGGCATCGGTCGAAAAGTGGGAGTCTCTTGGCCTAACCCCTCGCATCGAAGAAGGCGGTCAGCGGATGTGGCAAGACCTTTGCGTTGTTGACTTCTACCAAGGTCCCACTCTGCCGTGCAGATGGCTGACGTTTGACCCAAATGCGCACATGGCGTGGAAGAGTGGTGCCGCTCCCGGAGCTATCGTCGGTCCGGACTCAGAAGGAGATCAGACTCCATTGTTCATACCATCAGAGAAGATGGCTGAAATGGCGAGATTTGCGACCTCCGGCTTGGATGGGAACGTTGAGGCAAAGCCATGGTGGAAGTTTTGGTAGACCATATGCCAATACAGTCGTTCGAGCGGATCCACAACGGCGCTCCACGCTTTCTCGCTTCGGTCCATTGGACGCAGTGCAATGCCAACCAGAGCGGCAGGTGCCAGACGTCCTGAGCTGGATTGCCACCGTGGATGTGAGCAGCGGATGTCGCGCAAAAACTCAGGGACGTAGGGTGGCCCTCCCGGTACATCAGGGCGCTGATGACCCTATTGCAACCCTAGCGCTTCGCCATCCACGCGACCATGGTGTCGCACAGTTCCTCGCGCACCTGCGCATCGGTGCGGCCTGAACGCACCAGCACATGGAAGGCGTGGTCGGCGCCCTCCACGACATGCAGGCTTGCCTTGTTGCCGAGCTTTGCCGTGGTCTGCGTGATCAGGTCCAGGTCCGCGAGGCTGTCGCGCGTGCCTTGCAGAAAAAGCATGGGCAGCTTGACGCCCGCCAGGTGCACGGCGCGTTCGGTGGACGGCTCGCCGGCCGGGTGCAGTGGAAAGCCCAGCAGCACAAGGCCCTTCAGCCCGGGCAAGGGCTCAGCCGCCTGCGCCTGCGTGCTCATGCGCCCACCGTAAGACTTGCCACCGGCAAACAGCGGCACACCCGGCATATGCCGCGCCGCTTCAGCCACCGCCGCCCGAACCGCCGCATGCGCGACGGCGGGGGAGTCCGGGCGTTTAGCACCTTGTTCCATGAATGGAAAATTGAAGCGCAAGCTGGCGATGCCGCGTTCCGCGAGACCCAGAGCCATCGCCTCCATGAAGGCGTGCTTCATGCCCGCGCCTGCGCCGTGGGCAAACACATAACAAGCCTTGGCGCCGGCGGGCGCCTGCAGCAGGCCGGAAGTGCTACCACCGGAGGGGAGCGCAATGGCCAGTGAAATGGGGCGTGTCGGCATCAAGGGGAAGCGTGCGGGGTGGTGCCGCCCCGGTCAGTGCGCCAGGTCGGCCACCAGCTTGTTGGCTGCCTGAACAGCCTCCTCGCGCGTGGGCCAGGTCCTGTCGCTGTCGTGCAAGGGCGGCAGCGATTCAACATGGACAACGTCGATGTACCAGGGGCCGTCAGGGAAGTGGCACAGCCTGGCCATGTAGTTGCGGCCGTTTGCGACGCCGGGGACGTATTCCTCGATCGGTTCTGGTTCTTCTTCTGGTACTTCTTCTGGTATTTCTGGGTTCATCGTTTTTTTCCAAATCCTGATTATCTGTAAGCCATCCAGCTAATCCTTGATGTCCACCTTGAGCGCCGCGAGCTTTTTGGCGTAAGCATCCCTGCGTTTGGCCGCTTTTTCCGCAGTCTCGACGGCCATCTGAATCGCCTTGGGGCCTTTTGCGGCAACCGTTTTGATCAATCCGAATTTGTGGGCGGCCTCTGCCTGCGCCTTCCTGTAAGTGGCGATGAGTTCGGCGTGGGCAATGGATGAATTCACGGAGTACCTCTTTACTGCTTACCTGCACCTAAGGTTCAAAGCGCAACTCTACCGCGCCGCCCCGTTACCTCGCCATGCACCTTCCAGCCGGCAATGGGGCCTATGGCCGCGAGCATCGCGTCCTGGATGGCGTAGGCGCCAGCGCGGTCGGCAGGGGCACAACTTGGCAGGATCAGTGAGTCTTTGCCTTTATGGCGTCCAGTGCTTCCTGTGCGGCGGCGCGGCAACCGGAGTCATCATCGCCCAGCAAAAGCTCCAGGGCCGGCACTGCCGTGATGGCAAGCGGGCCCAACCCGCCGAGTGCGCTTGCCGCCGCAGAGCGGGGATACCTGACGTCCGCACTTTCGATGATGTGTACCAGGCGCGGAATGGCCTGCGGGTCAGCCGCCGTTCGCGCCAGGGCGATTGCGCAGGCGGTCGACAGCACGTCGCCAGCTGTTTGCAAACCTTTGAGTAGCTGCGGCGCGGCGGAAACGGCAGCAGGCCCCATTTCTCCCAATGAAAAAGCAGCCCACGCCGCACGCGGGTCGTCTTGCGCCTGCACAAGCGTGAGGAGCTGTGGAATCGCAGGCGCACCCACACGCGCCAGCGCCCGGCCGGCGGCGGACCGGACAATCGGGCTTTGATGGCCGAGGGCTGCCAGCAAAGCCTCCATGACTGGAGGGTCGGCCGAGGCAATGGCTCCCAATGCGTCGGTCGCAGCCCATTGCAAATCCCAGTAGTCTTCGTTTTGCATCGCCTCGATGAGCTTGGGAAGAAGGGGGGCGGCTGCCGGTCCCAGTTCGCAAACGACGTCGCAAACAGACTCTTCGTAGTCGTCAAAAACCCGAGCGAGCGCGGGCAGCGACTCGCTGACGCGCCTGTCAATTTTCCACAAGGCTTTCGACGCGGGCACAACGCACTCGTCAATACTGAGTGCGCTAACAAGAGCGGCTATGGCATCCAGCGGCGCTGGGTGGATCACGCTCAAAATTTCGCAAACTTGTGATGCCGAGGCGCTATCGCGGCCCAGCCATTGACAAAGATATTCCGTCTGGGCCGACAAATCTATCTGGGGCGCCAGCCGCGTCAACTGCGACAGGACTGCATGCAACACCCTTTGGGCGGGGTCTTGTTTCAATAGGCCAAGCAGCACATCAGCGTGTTCCGCAGCTGCGAGGCCCAAAGATTCGACAACGTAAAGCGCGGACCAGCGCGTATCCTCGTCGACGTCATCCAGCGCAGAGAAGATGAGCGGACTATGGCGGTGTAGCGCTGAGCGGTCGTCCATGCGCTTTGCGATATTGCCGAGGGCATGGAGCGCGGAACGGCGATCCGAGGTGATCCCGAACTCCACCAGTTGAAAGAGGGATTCGACGGTCCGGCTGTCGCAATCGTGGACGAGGCCTAAAGCCCAGGCTGCGCGTGAGCGAACATTCTCCGCGGGGTCTTTCAGCAAGCGCCGAAGTGAATCGCTGGCAGGGCGGGCTTCATCGCCGATATTGCCGATCGCCCATGCAGCGCGTTCCCGAACCTGCGAGTCGGCGCTGAGAAGGCAGTCAATGAGCGGCTCGACGCTTTGAGATTTGCAATAGCCAAGCGCCCAGAGTGCGCTTTCCGCCGTCTTGCGATCGCTATCGCCCAGGCGTTCGATTAACACGGGGACAGCCGCGGCGGCTTTTGGGCCCACTTTGAACGCCAGGTCATAGAGGGCCTCAACCGCTTCCCGCTTTTCGTCCGCGCTATGGCTTCCAGCTTTGACGACAAGTTTGTCGACTATTGTGGGCAACTCTTTGTCATCTGGCGGTGGATCGTTCCAGTTCATTGAAGTCCTGCTGGAAGGGCTTAACGGCCTGGGGCTGCTTGCCGGAAATCCGTGCTTGAAGGCCGCCCTGGCATCTGCAGCTGGGTGGCGACTTCGGGCGTTTCGGCCAGCCGCTGGCCCCTCTTCCAGACCTGCAGCCGGGTTGCCCGCAAACGGATCGCCTCTACCGTATCCCGCGCCTGCAGCAGCACAAAACTCGCATCGCAACCCACCTCCAGCCCATAGCCCGGCAGGTGCATGACCTTGGCGGCATTGACCGTCACCGCGTCAAAACACTGGCGTATGCCTTTCTGGCTGGTCATCTGCGCGACGTGCAGGCCCATGTGGGCGACTTCGAGCATGTCGCCTGAGCCCATGCCGTACCAGGGGTCCATCACGCAGTCGTGGCCGAAGGCGACATTCACGCCGGCCGCCATGAGTTCGGGTACGCGGGTCATGCCGCGGCGTTTGGGGTAGCTGTCGTGGCGGCCCTGGAGCGTGATGTTGATCAGCGGGTTGGCGATGACGCTGACGCCGGACTCGGCGATCAGGGGCAGCAGCTTGGAGACGTAGTAGTTGTCCATGCTGTGCATGGAGGTGCAGTGGCTGCCGTTGACCCGGCCCTGCAGGCCCAGGCGCTGCGCCTCAAACGCCAGGGTTTCGATATGGCGCGATAGCGGGTCGTCGGATTCGTCGCAGTGCATGTCGACCAGCAGGCCGCGTTCGGCGGCGATCTCGCAGAGCAGCTTGACGCTGGCGGCGCCGTCGGCCATGGTGCGCTCAAAGTGCGGGATACCGCCCACTACCTCCACGCCTTTGTCCAGCGCGCGTTTGAGGTTGTCGACACCGCCTTTTGTGCGCAGCACGCCGTCCTGCGGGAAGGCGACGAGTTGCAAGTCTATATAAGGCGCGACCTGTTTTTTGACTTCGAGCAACGCATCGACGGCCAGCAGGCTGGCGTCGCTGGTATCCACGTGGCTGCGTATGGCCAGCAGGCCCTTGGCCACGGCCCAGTCGCAGTAGGCGAGGGCGCGTCGGATGAGAGCCTCGGACGTCAGCAGCGGTTTGAGCTCGCCCCACAGCGCAATGCCTTCAAGCAGGGTGCCGCTTTCATTGACGCGCGGCAGGCCGTAGCTCAGCGTGGCGTCCATGTGGAAGTGGGGGTCTACAAAGGGCGGGCTTAGAAGATAGCCGCCGGCGTCGACTGTTTCGCGGGCCGGTGCCTGCAGGCCGGCTTCCACGGCGGTGATCTTGCCGTTTTGCACGGCAATGGAGATACCGGTGCGGCCGTCGGGCAGCGCGGCGTTGGTGATGAGCAGGTCTAGCATGGCATGGCCTTTCAGCTGCGATTTGGCGCGTCGGCGGACCAGCGCGCGCGGGGCAGGCGGTAGATGCAGCAGCGCCGCTCAGGGTTGCCCTCGGGGTAAGCCCAGTGGTCGAATTCGTCGGCTGGGCTTTCCTGCATGCCCAGGCGCTGCATGACGGCACGTGATCGGGTGTTGCGCAGGGTCGTCATCGCGACGATCTCTTGCAGGCCCAGGGACTCGAAGCCGGCGCGCAAGGACAGGCGTGCCGCCTCGGTGGCCAGGCCCAGGCCCCAGAAGCGCTGCGCCAGCCGCCAGCCCACTTCCACGCAAGGGCCTAAAGGAAATTTCGGGTCGGGAATATGGAGGCCGGTAAAGCCCGCGAATTGCGGTGCCGCGCCCTCGGCCAGGTAGTCCATGGCCCAGAAGCCCCAGCCGCGTTCCTCGATCTTGCGGCTCATGCGGTCTATCCAGGCGTCGCTCTGCGCGCGGCTGAGCGGCGCCGGAAAGTGGCGCATGACCTCGGTATCGGCCGTCATGGCGGCAAAGGGGTCGCGGTCGGCGTCCGTCCAGGGGCGCAGCCGCAGGCGCGGGCTGGCCAGCAAGGCTGGCGCGATGACGGTGGCATTGCCGGGAGCCCAGGCGATGGGCTCGGCGTCCAGGCCGCCGGCCAGGGCATCCTGCAGGAGCTGGCGTTCGGCCTGTTTGCGGGCGGTTTTTTCATTGAGGAAAGCCGGGTCTGTGCTTTCTGTTTGGCGGCTGCGCATCAGCGCTCTCCCTTGCGATAAGGTTTCATCAACGCCTGAGGATACGCCGCCTTGCGCGCCACCAGCACCAGCGCGAGTATGGAGAGCAGGTAGGGCAGCATCAAATAGATCTGGTAAGGCACGTTGATCAGGCCGGACGTCTGCAGGCGCAGCTGCAGCGCGTCAAAAAACGCGAACAGCAGGGCGCCCAGCAAGGCCTTTCCGGGCCGCCAGGAGGCGAACACCACCAGCGCCACACACACCCATCCGCGGCCGTTGACCATGTTAAAGAAAAAGGCGTTAAAGGCCGAGAGCGTGAGGAAGGCGCCGGCCACGCCCATCAGGGCCGAGCCGGCGACGATGGCAGCTGTGCGCGTGGCCGCGACCGAGACACCCTGGCCTTCGGCGGCCTGCGGGTTCTCGCCGACCATGCGTATCGCCAGGCCGGCCGGCGTGCGGTAGAGCAGCCAGGCGACCAGCGGCACCAGGGCCAGGGCCAGCAGGGTGAGCGGGGTTTGCGCGGCCAGCACGCTCAAACCCGATCCGTCCAGCCAGTGCATGGGCGCGAAGGGCGTGACGGTAGGCGGTGTGTCGACCTTGGGAAAGCTCACGCGGTAGCCGTAATAGCTCAGCGAAGTCGCGAGCAGCGTGATGCCCAGGCCGGCCACATGCTGCGACAGCGCCAGGCCCACGGTGAGCAAGGCGTGCAGCAGGCCGAATACCGCGCCGGTCAGCGCGGCCACCACCACGCCCAGCCACAGCGGTGCGCCGCCATACACGGCCAGCCAGCCGCTGAAAGCGCCCGCGACCATGATGCCTTCGATGCCGAGGTTGAGCACACCGGCGCGCTCGCAGAGCAGCACGCCCAGGGTGCCCAGGATGAGCGGCGTGGCGATCCGGAGTACGGCAATCCAGAAGGGAGCGGCGGCGAGGACGTCCAGCAGTTCGGTCATGGCTTGCGCCCCCACACCAGCCGGTACTGCGTCATCAAGGTCGCCACCAGCACCGAAATCAGCGAAGCCGCGACGATCACATCGGCAATATAGGTGGGCACACCGACCGCGCGGCTCATGGTGTCGGCGCCCACCAGCACGCCGGCCACAAACACGGCGGCGGCGACCACGCCCAGGGGATTGAGCGCGGCCAGCATGGCAATCACGATGCCGGTGTAGCCATAGCCGGGCGACATGTCCAGGGTGACATAGCTGGTGCGGCCGGCCACCTCGATGGCGCCGGCCAGGCCCGCGAGCGCGCCCGAGAGCAGGGCGACCAGCACCACGGTGCGCGTGACGGGCACGCCGGCAAAGGCGGCCGCCCGGGTGTTGGCGCCCATGGCACGTATGTCAAAACCCAGCACGGTGTATTTGAGCAAAGCCCACAGCGCCAAGGCCAAGCCCAGGGCCCAGAACAGGCCGGTGTGTATGCGCGTCTGTTCAACCAGCTTGGACAGCTCCAGTTCGCCCATCAGCGCCACGCTTTGCGGCCAGCCCATGGCGGTCGGGTCTTTCATGGGGCCGTCCAGCATGGCCGAGACAAACAGCAGCATCACAAAATTGAGCAGCAAGGTGGTGACCACCTCGTCAACGCCCAGCCGCGCTTTCAGCAGCGCCGGCCCGAGCAGCAGCAGGGCGCCGGCCAGTGCCGCCGCCAGCAGCATGAGGCCGAACAGCAGCCAGACGGGCAGCTCAAAGCCGGTGCCGCCATGCAGACCGCCCACGGCCACGGCGGCGAGCGCGCCGGCATACAGCTGGCCCTCGGCGCCTATGTTGAACAGCCGCGCCTTGAAGGCCACGGTGGCCGCCAGGCCGGTCAGGATGAGCGGAATCGCGCGGGTCAGGGTTTCGCTGAGCGCGAAGACAGAGCCAAAGCCGCCCTTGAACAGCAGGCTGTAGGTCTGCCCCAGCGGCGCGCCGGCCCACAGCACCAGCAGCGCGCTGACCAGCAGGGTAAAAGCGATCGCGGCAATGGGGGCCAGCAGCAGGGCGAGCTTGGAGGCTTCGGTGCGCTTCTCAAGCCTCATGGCGAATTTCCTCCCACCGTTCGCCCTGAGCCTGTCGAAGGGCCGGCTTGAACCGAAGCGGCACCGGCCATCGCCAGGCCAATCGCCTCTCGCGTCCAGGCTTCGCCCGGCAAGGCCTCGGTAAGCCGTCCCGCGTGCATCACGGCCACACGGTCCCCCAGCGCGATGACCTCGTCGAGGTCGTCGGAAATCACCAGCACGGCCGCGCCGGCATCGCGCGCGGCAATCAACTGCTGCTGCACATAGGCGACCGCGCCTATGTCAAGGCCCCAGGTGGGCTGATGGGCAATGATGAGCTGGGGTGGCTGCGCTTTGGCTTCCGTTGAGGGAGCGACCAGGGCCCGGCCCAGGATCAGCTTTTGCATATTGCCGCCCGACAGTGAACGCGCCGCCGTCTGCGGCCCGCCGCCGCGCACGTCGAACTCGCGCACAATGCGCGCGGCATGGGCTTGCGCGGCCTGGCGTTTGACCCACAGAGCCTTGGAAAACGCCGGGCTGCGCAGGCGCTCGGACACGGCGTTTTCCCAGACGCAGAGGTCGCCGACCACACCCACGCCATGCCGGTCTTCGGGGATGCGCGCCACACCTTGCGAAACCAGCCAGGCGGGGGACGCCTTCATGGGCCGGCCCTGCAGGTTGACTGTGCCCTGGCTGGCCTGGCGCATGCCGCACAGCAGTTCGGCCAGCGCGAGCTGGCCGTTGCCCGAGACGCCGGCAATCGCGACGATCTCGCCCGCCTTGAGCTGCAGCGAAACGCCGTCCAGCCGGTCGCGGCCGGCGTCGGCGGTGCTGACCGCGTCCAGCGTGCAGACCGCCGCGCCCGCCGCCCGCGCGGGCCGGCGCTGGGCGGCCGCGACGGCATGGCCCACCATCCACTGCGCAAGCTGGGCCTGGCTGGTGCCGGCGGCCGGCGCCTGGGCCACCAGCTTGCCGGCGCGCAGCACGGCCACGCGTTGCGAGACACGCAGCACCTCAGCCAGCTTGTGGCTGATAAAAATGATGGACAGGCCCTGGGCCACCATCTGGCCCAGCGTGGCGAACAGCGCCTCGCTTTCCTGCGGCGTCAGCACGGCCGTGGGTTCGTCAAGGATCAGGATGCGTGCGCCGCGGTACAGGGCCTTGAGGATTTCGACACGCTGGCGCTCGCCGACCGAGAGGCTGCCGACTTTGGCCTCGGGCGTCACCGGCAGGCCGAAGCGCTGGGCTACGTCCAGCAATCTGGCGCGCGCGGCGCTGCGGCGCGAAAACAGCTGCCACAGCGGCTCGCTGCCCATCATCACGTTGTCGAGCACGCTGAGGTTGTCGGCCAGCGTGAAGTGCTGGTGCACCATGCCGATGCCGGCCTCGAGCGCCGCGCGCGGGTTGCCGGGCGGCAGTGGCTTGCCGAAGATTTCTATGCCGCCTTCGTCGGCCGTGTAGTGGCCGAACAGGATGGACACCAGCGTGGACTTGCCCGCGCCGTTCTCGCCGAGCAGCGCGAGGATTTCACCGGCATGCAGGTCCAGCGAAATTGCGTCATTGGCGAGCAGCGGGCCGAAGCGTTTGGTGATGTTGGTCAAACGAAGAACCGGAGCGCTCATGGTGATGCAGCCTCCAGCTTGCGGCAGAACGCTTCAATCGCGAGCGCGGCAGGCGCCGGCGCGGCCTGCAAAAGGAAATGCGGGCCGTCAAGCCTGACGATTTCGATGGACGGGAGGTTTTGCTTCAAGGACTCGGCTGCGGATCCTGGAACAACCCTGTCCTGTTTTGCCTGCAGATACATCACCGGCACCTGGATCTGTTTGAGCTTGTCTCTCACATCCACCCGGAGAACTTCCTGCATCCGCCTGATCATGGTTTGCGGTGACAGCTGCCGCAGGGCCTGTTCGAGCATGAGCCTGCGCGCGGGCGGCGCAAATGCGCCGAGCAAAAATGGGGCGACCACACGGGTCAACGCGTGCGGCGGAATTCTCCGGAACAGCGGGTTGTCCGCCACGGAAGAGAGAAAAGCCAGGGCGGGGCGGGGAGTTTTCGCGAAGGTACAGGACAGGATGAGCCCGCATAAGCCGGCCGGCCGGGTGGCCGCAATGGAGGCGGCCAGCGGCCCGGAAAAAGACTCGCCGAGCAAGACAAAGGGCTCGGACGTCAGACGCGCCAGGACGAGCTTCTGGAGTTCCTCGTATCCCAGCGCCTCATTCCCCGGGTAGCGTACGACCTCGACTTGCAGGGATGGCGGCAGCGCCTTGAGCAAAGGGGCAAACAGATCTCCAGTGCCATCCATTCCAGGTAGCAAGACGAGCCGTAGAACAGGGCGGAGGGGCACGGTCATCCGAAAGAAGTAGGGTTTGGCAATGTGGCTTTCAGATCAACCAGGGCCGCGGCACTGGCGGCTGCGAATGCTCAGCTGAGAGATTCCCAGTGATCATGCCGGTCACGCCGCTCCTGGCGGTAGTTGGTGATTTCCAGACGGAGGCCATCGGGGTCGCTGAAAAAGGTCGCCCAGTAGTCCGGTGCGTATTCGTCGTGCTGGTGCGGCTCGCTGGCGTTGATGCCTGAGGCCTGCAGCAGCCGGGCGCATTCGAGCACGTCTTCGACGGTGTCCACGCGCAGGCAAAAGTGGTGAAGGCCGGGCGAGTAGGGGTCGTGCGTGGCTTGGGAGCGGGCCGGCCGCAGGACATAACCGAAGTAGCGGTTGAAATACTGGATGTGCGGGTCCCCGCCGATCGTGAAGGTGTTTTTGCGGCAGCTGAGTACTGTCAGCATGAGTTTGTCGTAGAACGCTTCCGACGCTGCCATGTCGCTCACGGCAATGTAGATGTGGTCGATCCCGGTGAGTTCGGGCATGCTATTTCCAGGCTGCGAGAAATGCCAGCAGCACTTTCGCCGAATTGTCGGCGGCGATATTCATGAAGGTCACCATCTCATTGGCGCCTTCGCCGCCGCCGGCCAGGTCGCTGAGGGAGCGGAAGGCGATATAGGGCACGTTGTTGCTGTAGGCCACCATGCCGACGGCGGCGGTTTCCATGTCCAGCACATTGGCACCAAAGGTCTTGAAGGCGTATTCGCGGAAGGCGGCGTTGTCGACAAAGGCCTGGCCGGAGACGCCGTTGCCGCCGACCCGGAGTTGCGGCTTGTGTGTCAGGCAGACGCCGGCGTTGCAGGATTCCAGCGCGATGGGCCCCAGGCCGCGCGCTGTCTCCAGCATTTTGGGGTCGACGGTGAACCAGAACTTGCGCACCGGCGCCGGGCTGGCGGCGCTGCGGGTTTCGACGGGGCGCGGATGCAGCATGCCGAAGGGCGCCAGGGTCTGGGCCTCCATGCGCGGCGGGATGGTGTAGCGACCGGGCGCGGTTTCGCGCGCCATCAACACCTCGAGGTACTGGCCCCACTGGGCCGGCACGCTGACATCGCCTATGTGCAGGCTGGGGTCGACGCCGCCGGCGATGCCGCTGAAGACAATGCTCTGGACATTGAAACGGTCCAGCACCAGCTGGGTGTTCATGGACGCATTGACCATGCTGATGCCCGAGAGAAACAGCACGACGGGCTTGCCCTGCAGCGTGCCGGTGCTGAACTCGACGCCATTGGCGCGGTGCCGTACCGGGGTTTGCAGCTGCCGCAGCAGCAGGGTGAGTTCGGGCTCGAAGGCCGAGATCACGGCGATGCGCGGGGTGTCGTCCAGCCGCACCGGCGTGCCGGTGCTGGCGCAGCCGGCCAGGCCGAGGGCCAGCAGCCCGGCGACGGCAAAAGCCGCCAGCCGGGACAAGAGCACGCGCCGCAGGCAGACAAGGACAGGCATACGGCGCTTCTCCAGCCCTCAGGCTTATTTGGCGGTGGACTTGGGCTGGCTGTCGTCGACCTTGACGGTGTATTTGCCGTCGAGGATGTCTTTTTCCTTGGCCTTGACCTTGGCGACGATGGCGGCGGGAACCTTCTTCTCGAAGGTGCCCAGCGGGGCCAGCTCGGAGCCCTTGTGCTTCATCATGGAATAGGGGCCGTAGTCCTCGGCCGTGAACTTGCCGTCCTTGACCAGCTTGATGGCGCGGTCAATGCTGGGCTCCATATTCCACAGCGCCGAGGCGACCACGGTGTCGGGGTATTTGTCCTGGGTGTTGATGACGTTGCCGATGGCCAGCTTGCCTTTTTCCTTGGCCGCGTCGCTGACGCCAAAGCGCTCGGCGTACATCACGTCGGCACCCTTGTCGATCATGGCGAAGGCGGCTTCCTTGGCCTTGGGCGGGTCAAACCAGCTGTTGATAAAACTCACGCTGAACTCGACCTTGGGGTTGGTTTCTTTCGCGCCGGCCATAAAGGCGTTCATCAGGCGGTTGACCTCGGGAATCGGGAAGCCGCCCACCATGCCTATCTTGTTGCTCTTGGTGACGCCGCCGGCAATCATGCCCGTGAGGTAGGCCGGCTCCTGGATGTAGTTGTCGAACACCGAGAAGTTGGGCGCCTGCGGCTTGCCCGACGAGCCCATCAGGAAGGAGACCTTGGGAAAGTCCTTGGCGACCTTGCGCGCCGCGGCCTCGACGGCAAAGGCCTCGCCGACGATCAGCGTGTTGCCGGCCGTGGCGTATTCGCGCATCACGCGTTCGTAGTCGGCGTTGGAGACGTTCTCGGTGGCCTTGTATTCAATCTCGCCGCGCGCCTCTGCGGCTTTGAGCGCCTTGTGCAGGCGGCTGACCCATTGCTGTTCAAACGGCACGGTGTAGAGCGCGGCAACCTTGGTCTTGGCCTGGGCGAATGCCATGCCGGGCATGGCGATGGCGGCGGCGGTGGCGAGCAGGACGAATTGGCGGCGCTTGGAACGGGCAGCTTGAAACATGGGACTCTCCGGGTTGGTGGGTTCAGGTTGGGAAAGCGGGACTACTTGGTACCAAAGATGCGGTCCCCTGCGTCGCCCAGGCCCGGCAGGATATAGCCGTGGCTATTGAGCTCGCGGTCTATCGCAGCGGTGTAGATGGGTACGTCGGGGTGAGCGGTCTGCAGCGCCTTGATGCCCTCGGGGCAAGTCAGCAGGCAGACAAACTTGATGGACTTGGGATTGAGTTCCTTGAGCCGCTCGACGGCCGCGATGGCCGAATTGCCGGTGGCCAGCATGGGGTCGACGACCACGATGTCGCGCTCTTCCATGTCGTGCGGCATCTTGAAGTAGTACTCGACGGCCGTCAGCGTCTTGGGGTCGCGGTACAGGCCGACGTGGCCCACGCGCGCGCCGGGCACCACGCTGAGCATGCCTTCGAGGATGCCGTTGCCGGCGCGCAGGATGGAGACAAACACCAGCTTCTTGCCGTCTATAACCTTGGAGGTGGTTTTTTCGAGCGGGGTTTCGATCTCGATCTCCTGCATGGGCATGTCGCGTGTGACCTCGTAGGCCATCAGCATGCTGAGCTCATTGAGCAGGGTGCGGAAGGTGTTGGTGGAGGCGTCCTTGCGGCGCATCAGGGTGAGCTTGTGCTGCACCAGGGGGTGGTCTACCAGGTGGACTTTGTCGCTGCGGGTGGTCGTCATGTGTGTGTATGCCTCTTCATTCTTGTGCCTTGCACGATTTCCAGGAGAGAAATCCCAGAAAGAAATCTCACAAAGAAATCTCAGAAAACCGTGCCGTCGCTTTCGATGTTCAGGGGCGGCAAACCCTGATGCAATTGCTGTGCCAGTGCGCGCCCCGCGGCCCAGGTGCCGCCTTCGAGCACGCGGGCCAGCGGCATCTGTTCGGCCGTCAATCCTAACTGCTCGCGCACCATGGGCGCGAGTTCGTCGAGCAGGGCCACGGTCAGCGCGCGCCATTCCACAATGAGTTCATCACCGGCCTGGTGCAGGCGCTGGGCCTGGGCCGGGTCCTTGAACAGCAGCACGCCGGCGTCCAGGAACAGGCCGCCGTTGCGGTATTCGGGCAGGCCGGTCAGGGCGTCCAGGCCGTTGACCTGCACGCCGGCCCATTCAAAGGGCTCGAGCAGCGAATAGGTGAGCCACTGCGAAAGCTTGTGGAATGGCATCCAGCCCTGGCTGGGGCCGCTGTCGGCTTCGCCGGCCGCGGGGTGGCGCCAGCAGTCGCCCAGCGGGATGTTACCCAGCATGTTCTGCGCCGGCCAGATGGACGACAGGCCGGTCAGCAGGATGGACAGCAGCTCATGCGCCTCGACGGTGTTTTTGCCGGGAAGCACCAGCACTTCAAACAAATGCCCGGGACGGCCGCGCGGGCCGAACAGCGCGGGCTGGTCCTGCAGGGCCTGGCCCAGGCGGCGCAGCAGCGCGGCGCGGCCTTCCAGGCCCACCAGCGGGTTGCTTTCGCTGACCTGGAAGGCGGCGGCCAGCTGTTCGCCCGTGACGGCCTTGAGGCCCGCGGCATCGGCCTGCAGCGGGTACTGCGGGTCGCTGGAAAACATGCCGGCCATAAAGGCATGGAAGCTGGCCACGCCCAGGCCTTCGGAGCGGCTGTACTCGCAGCCGGGCCGCTCGCCCTGGGCGGCTTCAAGGTAGCGCCACTGCGGGCCGGCGCCGGCGTCGAGCAGCACGCTGACCAGGGCCAGGTCGATCTGGGCGCGCGCGCGCCCGGCCGGCGTGGCCGAGGCCAAGGCCTCGTTGAGCAGGGCGGGGCGGTTGACGCCGCCGGCCTCGAAATGCCGCCAGCGCGAGTGGTAGGGAATCTCCAGGCTGGGGTAGCGGGCACGCGTGATTTCGGCGACCAGGCTGGCGGCGGTGGCCATGGCGCCGTCGTTGACGCTGAACCAGGCCGATTCGCCGCGGCGCGCGCGTGCCAGCAGGGCGCGTGCGCGCGTGCGTATGGTGGCGGTGGACCGCAGCTCGGCGGCGGCGCCTATGCCGCGCAGGTTGCCGGCGATGGTGTAGCTGGCGTTGGCCGGGGGCGAGGCGGGATTGGGGGCTTCAGGCATCCAGCCCCCGGCCCTTGGCTTTTTTGAGTTCCTCGGCGTCGGGCACGGCCCCGGGCGTGAAATAGCCGGCGGCCATCTTGGCGTCCATCTCGACCTGGGCATCGGCCGGGATCAGGCCTTCGGGGATGTTGACGCGTTCGACGACTTCGATGCCGGCTCGTGTGATGGCGTCGTATTTCATGTTGCTCATGGAGACCAGCCTGTGGATCTTGCGTATACCCAGCCAGCTCAGCACGTCGGGCATCAACTCCTGAAAGCGCATGTCCTGCACGCCGGCCACACATTCGGTGCGGGCGAAGTACTGGTCGGCGGTGTCGCCGCCGACCTGGCGCTTGCGCGCGTTGTAGACCAGGAACTTGGTGACTTCGCCGAGCGCCCGGCCTTCCTTGCGGAAGTAGGCCACCAGGCCCACGCCGCCGCGTTGCGCGCCCTGTATGCATTCCTCGATCGCATGCGTGAGGTAGGGGCGGCAGGTGCAGATGTCGGAGCCGAAGACGTCGGAGCCGTTGCATTCGTCGTGCACGCGGGCGGTGAGTTCGATCTCGGGGTTGGCCAGGTCGCGCGGCTTGCCGAAGATGTAGGCGGTGAGGCCGCCTATGGGCGGCAGGAACACTTCCAGGTCGCTGCGCGTGACGAGTTCGGGGTACATGCCGCCGGTTTCCTCGAACAGCACGCGGCGCAAATCGGTCTCGCTGCACCCGAAGCGCCGGGCGACTTCGGGCAGGTACCAGACCGGCTCGACCGCGACCTTGGTGACCACGGCCGCGCCGCCGGCCGTGAGGTATTTGCCGTCGGCCTTCAGGCGCCCGGACTGCAGGGCCTCTATGACCTCGGGCAGGATCACATGGGCTTGCGTCACGGCGATGGTGGGGCGTATGTCGTAGCCGGCGGCCAGCTCGGCCGAAAAAACGTCGGCCACCGTGGCGCCCCAGGGGTCCATGGCGGCGATGCGGCCGGGCTCGCTCCACTGCGGGTAGGGGCCGATGATGTCGGTGGGCGAGGTGTTGGTGAGGTCGGCCTTGTGTTTGGCCGACAGTGCACCCGAGGCGACGGCCAGCGCACGGTAGACGCTGTAGGAGCCGCTGTGCGTGCCGATGACGTTGCGGTGGCTGCGCTTGGTGGTGGTGCCGACCACCGGGCCGCGTTCGGCCGGCGTGGCCGCGCCCCAGTGGATGGGCAGCGCGCCGTGGCCGCCCGCGTGCGAGGTCAGCCGGATGTGGGAGGTTGATGTGTTGGAGGCGGCTGGCGCGGCTCCCGGGGAAGAACCAGGTGCGCCGGAAGACGGGGCGGCAACTTCAGCAGGCATTGCGTATCCTTCAAAAAAACCAATGTAGCGATGCGTGCCGGGCTTGACAAGCCCGCTGCCTGCCGGAGGTCGTTAATACGCGACAGGCGGCGCGCCCTTTGGGGGTGCGCCCGGTGTCAGCGTTTCTTGCCGCCGAAGATGCTGCCCAGCACGCCGCGGATGATCTCGCGGCCCACGGCCGAGCCCATGGTGCGCACGGCCGACTTGGCCATGCTTTGGGCCAGGCCGTCGTGCTTGCCGCCGCGCGGGCCGGTGGTGCCGAAGAGCACGTCGTTGAGCCCGCCCAGGATGCCGCCGGAGTCGCTGGTGCCGGCCGCACCGCCCTGGGGCGCCTTGCCGGCTTCGGCGGCCGCCACTTCGGCGCGGCCCTTGATTTTTTCGTAGGCCGATTCGCGGTCCACGACTTTTTCATAGACGCCCGCGACCAGCGAGCCCTGGATCAGCGCCTGACGCTGCTGCGGCGTGATGGGGCCGATCTGGCTGCCGGGCGGCAGCACAAAAGCCCGTTCGGTGACGCCGGGCCGGCCCTTGGTGTCGAGCAGGCTGACCAGCGCCTCGCCGACGGCCAGCTCGGTGATGGCTGTCTCGATGTCCAGGCCGGGCTTTTGCCGCATGGTCTGCGCGGTGGCCTTGACGGCCTTCTGGTCGCGCGGCGTGAAGGCGCGCAGCGCGTGCTGCACGCGGTTGCCCAGTTGAGCCAGCACCGAGTCGGGAATGTCCAGCGGGTTCTGCGTCACGAAATACACGCCCACGCCCTTGGAGCGCACCAGGCGCACCACGAGCTCTATGCGCTCGACCAGCGCCTTGGGCGCCTCGTTGAACAGCAAATGCGCCTCGTCGAAGAAAAACACCAGCTTGGGTTTTTCGGGGTCGCCGATTTCGGGCAACTGCTCGAACAGCTCGGACAGCATCCACAGCAAAAAGGTGGCGTAAAGGCGCGGCGAATTCATAAGCTTGTCGGCGGCCAGGATGTTGATCACCCCCTTGCCGTCCACCGTCTGCATGAAGTCGCTGATGTTGAGCATGGGCTCGCCGAAGAACTTGTCGCCGCCCTGGCTTTCGACCTGCAGCAGGCCGCGCTGGATGGCGCCCACGCTGGCGGCGCTGACATTGCCGTACTGGGTGGTGAACTCGCCGGCGTTGTCGCCCACGTACTGCAGCATGGCGCGCAGGTCTTTGAGGTCCAGCAGCAGCATGCCGTTGTCGTCGGCGATCTTGAACACCAGGTTGAGCACGCCGGCCTGGGTCTCGTTGAGGTTGAGCATGCGGCCCAGCAGCAGCGGCCCCATGTCGGAGACGGTGGCGCGCACCGGGTGGCCCTGTTCGCCGAAGACGTCCCACAGCGTGGCCGGGCAGGCCAGGGATTCGGGGATGTCAATGCCGCGCTCCTTGAGGACGGCGGCCATCTTGGCGCCTATGCTGCCGGCCTGGCTGATGCCGGTCAGGTCGCCCTTGACGTCGGCCATGAAGACCGGCACGCCGATTTTGGAGAAATTCTCGGCCAGGGTCTGCAGCGTGACGGTCTTACCGGTGCCGGTGGCACCGGTGATCAGGCCGTGGCGATTCGCCAGGCCGGGCAGCAGCTCGCACTGGGTGTCGGCATTGCGGGCGATGAGCAGGGGGAGGGCGGTGGTTTCGGCCATGGGGGTGTGCGGTGGGTGAAAAAGTAAAATGCGGTTTGTAGATTAAATCAATTAATCACTGAATAAAGGGTTTCTGTCGTGGCTGGTCATAGTAAATGGGCGAATATTCAACACCGCAAGGGCCGACAGGACGAAAAACGCCAGCGCATCTGGACGCGCGTGATGCGCGAAATCATGGTGGCGGCCCGCATGGGCGGCGGCGACCTGGGCACCAACCCGCGGCTGCGCCTGGCGGTGGACAAGGCCAAAGCGGCCAACATGCCAAATGAAAACGTCAAATACGGCATCGCCAAGGCCACCGGCAGCCTGGAAGGCGTGCATTACGAAGAGGTGCGCTACGAGGGCTACGGCATAGGCGGCGCGGCCATCATCGTCGACTGCATGACCGACAACAAGGTACGCACCGTGGCCGAAGTGCGCCACGCGTTTTCCAAGCACGGCGGCAATATGGGCACCGAAGGCTCGGTGGCCTTCCAGTTCAAGCACTGCGGCCAGATTATTTTCGCGCCCGGCGCCAGCGAAGACAAGATCATGGAAGTGGCGCTGGAGTCCGGCGCGGACGACGTGATCACGCACGAAGACGGCGCCATCGAGGTGCTCACGCCCTACACCGGCTTTGAGGCCGTGCGCAACGCGCTGGAGGCCGCCGGCCTCAAGCCCGAGATCGCCGAGGTCACCATGCGCGCCGACAACACCATAGAGCTCAGCGGCGAGGACGCCCGCAAAATGCAAAAACTGCTGGATGTGCTGGAAGACCTGGACGACACCCAGGACGTGTTCCACAACGCGGTCCTCGAAAGCTGAAGGTCGGGAGTGAGATGATGGATGATTCCGAACGGCTGGCCCGCATTGAAACCCTGCTGCAAGAAGGCAACCGCCTGCGCAGCGAGGCGATCGCGCTGCAGAAGGAATCGCTGGCCATGCAGAAGTCGCTGGTCGACGAAACCCGCGCCAATATCGTGAAAGCCGGCAAAGTCAACGACCAGGCGCTGGACATCCAACGCCGCGCCAGGGTGGCCGCCAAGGTCATTTTCGGCATCGTATTTATTCTTGTTGTGTACCTCAGCTATTTGCTGTTTTTTAGATTGAACCTCCCGTGAAAGTTCTTGTTATTGGCGGCGGCGGCCGTGAGCACGCGCTGGCCTGGAAACTGGCGCAGTCCCCGAAAGTCCAGGCGGTCTACGTCGCGCCCGGCAACGGCGGCACCGCGCTTGACGCCCGGCTGGAAAACATCGCGATCACCGACGTGAAGGCGCTGCGCGAATGGGCTGCGGCCGAAAAGATCGCGCTGACCGTGGTCGGCCCCGAGCAGCCGCTGGCCGCCGGCGTGGTCGATGAGTTCCGCGCGCACGGTCTGCGGATCTTCGGCCCGACCAAGGCCGCCGCCCAGCTCGAAAGCTCCAAGGCTTTTTCCAAGGCCTTCATGAAGCGCCACGGCATCCCCACGGCCGAATACGAAACCTTTAGCGACGCGGCCGCGGCCCATGCCTATGTGGACGAAAAAGGCGCGCCCATCGTCGTCAAGGCCGATGGCCTGGCCGCAGGCAAGGGCGTGGTGGTGGCGATGACGCTGCAGGAGGCGCACGAGGCCATCGAGTTCATGCTCGCGCCCAACCCGGACTTCAACCCGCTGGGCGTGACGCACAACGAGGGCGGCGCGCGCGTGGTCATCGAGGAGTTTTTGCAGGGCGAGGAAGCCAGCTTCATCGTGATGTGCGACGGCAAGAACGTGGCGGCCATGGCCACCAGCCAGGACCACAAGCGCCTGCTGGACGGCGACGAAGGCCCCAATACCGGCGGCATGGGCGCGTACTCGCCGGCCCCGGTGGTCACGCCCGAGGTGCATGCCCGCGCCATGCGCGAGATCATCCTGCCGACCATCAAGGGCATGGAGAAAGACGGCATTCCTTTCACAGGCTTTCTGTATGCCGGCCTGATGATTGACGCCGAAGGCAAACCCAAGACGCTGGAATTCAACTGCCGCATGGGCGACCCGGAAACCCAGCCCATCATGATGCGGCTCAAGACCGACCTTTTCGACGTGATGATGGCCGCGACTTCGGGCGCGCTGGACCAGATCGAGCTCGACTGGGACCGCAGGCCCGCGCTTGGCGTGGTGATGGCCGCGCACGGCTACCCGCTGAATCCGCGCAAGGGCGATGCCATCCACGGCCTGGTCAAGCCCGCCGACGCGCCCGAGGACGCTATGGTGTTCCACGCCGGCACCCGCAAGGACGGCGACACGACGCTGACCGCGGGCGGCCGCGTGCTCTGCGTGACGGCGCTGGGCGGCACGGTGAAAGCCGCGCAGCAGCGCGCCTACGAAGTCGCCCAGGGCATACGCTTTGACGGCGCGCAGTACCGCAAGGACATAGGCTGGCGCGCGCTCAAGCCCTGACCACTGTACGGAGGCCGCTGTGCGGCTTCCGTCCCCCGGGGAACACCTCAGCATGACCGATATTTCAAGCGTTAGAGACTTTCTGCTGGCGCTACAGCAGCGCATCACCGGCGCCATTTCCGCCATCGACGGCCGGGCTTTCACGGCCGACCGCTGGCAGAAGGAGCCGGGCGAGCCCCTGCAGGGCAACGGCCTGACCATGATCCTGGAGCAGGGCAATGTGTTCGAGCGCGCCGGCTGCGGTTTTTCGCATGTGCGCGGGCCCAAGCTGCCGCCCTCGGCGACGCAGCACCGGCCCGAACTGGCCGGCGCGCCCTTTGAGGCCCTGGGGGTTTCGCTGGTGTTCCACCCGCGCAACCCCTATGTGCCGACGGTACACATGAATGTGCGCATGCTGGCCGCGACGCCGGTTGCCAGCCCCGATGCGCCGGTCTGCTGGTTCGGCGGCGGCATGGACCTGACGCCGTATTACGGCTTTGCAGAGGACGCGGTGCATTTCCACCAGGCCTGCAAGGACGCGCTGGCGCCTTTCGGTGAGGACAAATACCCGCGCTTCAAGCAGTGGTGCGACGAGTATTTCTACCTCAAGCACCGGCAGGAGCAGCGCGGCATAGGCGGCGTGTTTTTTGACGATTTCCAGGAACTGGGCCCGGAGCGCAGCTTTGCCCTGATGCAAGGGGTGGCCGATGCCTTTTTGCCGGCCTACCTGCCCATTGTGGAGCGGCGCAAGGACATGCCTTACGGCGAGCGGGAGCGCGAATTCCAGCTCTACCGGCGCGGCCGCTATGTGGAATTCAACCTGGTCTGGGACCGCGGCACGCATTTCGGCCTGCAGTCGGGCGGGCGTACCGAGTCCATCCTGATGTCCATGCCGCCGCTGGCGAGCTGGTCCTACCAGCGCGGCGTTGAGGCCGGCAGCCCTGAAGAGCGGCTTTACACCGAGTTTTTGCCGAGGCGGGACTGGGTTTGAGCACACAGCCGCTTCCGCCGGGCAGGCGCATAGGCGTTTTCGGCGGCGCTTTCGACCCGCCGCATAACGCCCACGTGGCTCTGGCCGGTACGGCGATCGCGCAGTTCGGCCTGGACACGCTGTATGTGGTGCCCACCGGCCATGCCTGGCACAAGTCACAGGCCCTGAGCGCGCCGGCGCACCGCCTGGCCATGGCCAGGCTGGCGTTTGAGTCCATTCCCCATGTCCAGGTGGACGAGCGCGAGGTGCAGCGCCCCGGGCCGACCTTCACCATAGACACGCTGCTGGCGCTGCAGGCGGAGAACCCGGGCGCCCAGATCTACCTGTTTATAGGCGCCGACCAGTTCGCCGCCTTCCGGCAATGGCACCGCTGGCAGGATATCCTGGATATTGCTATAATTTGTATAGCTGGCCGTGCACAATCCATGCCGGCCCAGCCTCAGTTTGAGGCCTATGAAAGCCGCAGCAGCCGTTTTACGCTGCTCGATCTCCCCCTGATGCCCGTGAGCGCCACCCAGATCCGCCAGTTGACGGCCTCGGGCGCTGCGACAGCCGGGGAAATTACCCGCTTGGTTCCTGAAGCCGTTGCACGTTATATTTCACTGCACCAGCTGTACCGTTCCCATTAATTCCTTACCTTATCGAAGCACATCACTGCATGACCTCCACCACCGCCAAAACCTCCGCCGCCACCGACAAAAAGGATGTGCAGAAATTGCAGCGTGCCATCATCGATGGCCTGGAGGACGTCAAGGCGCAGGACATCCAGGTCTTCGACACCGAACACATCACTTCGCTGTTCGAGCGTGTGATCGTGGCGACGGGCAGCTCCAACCGCCAGACCAAGGCGCTGGCCGCCAGCGTGCGCGATGCGGTGCGTGATGCAGGCTTCGCCAAGCCGCGCATCGAGGGTGAAGACAACGGCGAATGGATCATCGTCGACTGCGGCGCCGCCGTGGCGCACATCATGCAGCCGGCCATACGCCAGTACTACCACCTCGAAGAGATCTGGGGCGACAAGCCCATCAAGCTCAAGCTGGGCGCGCCCGCGCCGCTGGTGAAGGCCTCCAGGGCCGACGCTGAACCCGAGGCCAAACCCAAGGCAAGCCGCGCCGGTGCAAAAACGGCCGCCAAGCCGGGCGCCAAGACCGCAGCCAAATCGGCAGCAAAAGCGCCTGCCAAAACCGCCGACTCCAGCTATGTGGGCCGGGTGGGCAAGAGCAACGACTGGACCGCCAAACGCAACGCGACCGCGACGGCGGCCGAACCCGCCGCCAAACCGGCCCGTGCCGGCGCCAAGGCCGCACCCGGCAAATCGGCCGCCAAGCCCGCGGTGAAGACGCCCATCATCAAGGTGCCGGCACCCAAAAAGGTCGCCGCGCGCAAGACGGCGGCCAAAACAGCCGCCAAGACCGCGGCCAAGAAACCCGCCGCCAGGAAAACCGCTCCCCGGAGCAAATGAGGCTGACGATCGTAGCCGTCGGCCAGAAGGTGCCCGACTGGGCCCAGACGGCCTATGAAGACTACGCCAAACGCTTTCCGCCGGAAATCAAGGTCGAGCTCAAGGCTGTCAAGACCGAGCCGCGCGCCTCCAAGACCCTGGACAACCTGCTGTCCGCCGAGCGCGGACGCATAGAGGCCAGCATCGCGCGCGGCACCCGTGTCGTGGCGCTCGATGAACGCGGCACGGCCGTCACCACCGTGGCCCTGGCCGAAAGGCTGAAAGCCTGGCAGCTGTCGGGCGACGACGTGGCCATCGTGATAGGCGGGCCCGACGGGTTGGACCCGGGTTTCAAGCAGGCCGCGCACGAGCGGCTGCGCCTGTCGGACCTGACCTTGCCCCATGCCATGGTGCGTGTGCTGCTCATTGAGCAGCTTTACCGGGCCTGGAGCATCACGATTAACCATCCTTATCATCGCGAATAGTCCCGTTCATGCCTGATTTCATCTACCTGGCCTCGCAAAGCCCCAGGCGGCGGCAACTGCTGGAGCAACTCGGCGTACGCCACGAACTGCTGCTGCCGGACGCCGATGAAGACGCCGAATCGCTGGAGGCGGTGCTCAAAAACGAAGCGCCCGCCACCTACGTCCAGCGCGTCACCGGCCTCAAGCTCGATGCGGCGGTCGCCCGCATGAAACGGCGCAAGCTGCCGCCGGCGCCCATACTCTGCTCGGACACCACGGTGGCCATGGGGCGCGTGATTTACGGCAAGCCCGAGGACGCCAAGGACGCGGCCCGCATGCTGCGCGAGCTGTCGGGCGGCACGCATCGCGTGTTGACGGCTGTGGCCGTGCAGGCCGGGCGCCGCCGTTTCGAGGCGCTGAGCAGCTCTAAGGTCAGTTTCGACGAATTGACGCCGGCCGAAATCCGCAGTTATGTCGCCAGCGGCGAGCCCATGGGCAAGGCAGGCGCCTATGCGGTGCAGGGCAGGGTGGCCATGCATATCAGCCGCATAGACGGCAGCTACAGTGGCATCATGGGGCTTCCGCTGAGGGAAACGGCGCTTTTGCTGAAAGCCGCCGGCTTCCGGCTTTAGCCTCTCCACACACATTTTTCAGGACCCCCATGCAACAAGACATCCTGATCAACTGGTCGCCCCAGGAAACCCGGGTGGCGGTGGTCGAGCACGGCGCGGTGCAGGAGCTTCACGTTGAGCGCACCCTGGAACGCGGCCTGGTCGGCAATGTTTACCTGGGCAAGGTCGCCCGCGTGCTGCCCGGCATGCAGTCGGCCTTTATCGACATCGGCCTGGACCGCGCGGCCTTTCTGCACGTGGCCGACCTCATGAGCAGCATCAACAGCCGCCATGCCGACAGCGACGCCCAGGCGGCGGGCGGCCTTACGTCGCCGGCCATGGCTTCGCTGCAGCCTATCGAAAAACAGCTCTTTGAAGGCCAGGCGGTGATGGTGCAGGTCCTCAAGGACCCGATAGGCAGCAAGGGCGCACGCCTGACGGCGCAGATCAGCATCGCCGGCCGCCTGCTGGTCTTCCTGCCGCAGGACAACCACGTCGGCGTCTCGCAGAAAATACCGCCCCGCCAGCGCGAGGAACTGCGCCAGCGCGTGCAGGCCCTGGCCGGCGACATGGGTGGCGGTTTCATCCTGCGCACCAACGGCGAGGACGCGACGGATGCCGAGCTGGCCGAGGACATCACCTACCTGCGCAAGACCTGGGCGCGCATCAAGGACGCCTCGCTGCGCATGCCGCCGGCCTCGGTGCTGCACCAGGACCTGAATCTGCTGCAGCGCGTGCTGCGCGACCTGGTGGTGGAGGGCACGCAGACCATACGCATAGACTCGCGCGAGCAGTTCGACAAGCTCAGGACCTTCGCCTCGGAATTCATGCCGGCCACCGTGCAGAAGCTGCAGCACTACGGCGGCGAGCGGCCGATTTTCGACCTCTTCAACATCGACGAGGAAATCGCCAAGGCGCTGGGCCGGCGCGTGGATCTCAAATCGGGCGGCTACCTGATCATCGACCAGACCGAGGCGCTGACCACGGTGGACGTGAACACCGGCGGTTTTGTCGGCGCGCGCAATTTTGACGACACAATTTTCAAAACCAACCTGGAAGCCTCGCAGGCCATCGCGCGTCAGCTCAGGCTGCGCAACCTGGGCGGCATCGTGATCGTCGACTTCATCGACATGATCAAGGAAAACCACCGCGAGGCGGTGCTGGCCGAATTCCAGAAGCAGCTGGCGCGCGACCGCATCAAGACCACGGTCAACGGTTTTTCGGCGCTGGGCCTGCTCGAGATGACGCGCAAGCGCACCCGCGAATCGCTGGCGCACCAGCTCTGCGAACCCTGCAGCGCCTGCATGGGCAAGGGCGTGGTCAAGACCGCGCGCAGCGTGACATACGACATCCTGCGTGAAATCCTGCGCGAGGCGCGACAGTTCAACCCGCGCGAGTTCCGGGTGGTGGCCTCGCCCAAGGTGATAGAACTTTTCCTCGACGAGGAAAGCCAGCACCTGGCCAGCCTCAGCGATTTCATCCGCAAGCCGATTTCCCTGCAGGCCGAGGCCGCGATGGCGCAGGAGCAATACGACATCGTCCTGCTCTGAATGTTTCTTTCTTCATGCCGACCCTGAACCGCCAACCCATTCCCATCCTGGTCTACCACCAGATCGCCGAAGCCCCGCCCAAGGGCAGCAGCCCGTTTCGCGGGCTTTATGTGGCGCCCGCGGCGTTCGCGCGGCAAATGGCCTGGCTCAAGCGCCTGGGCTACACGGGTCTGTCCATGGGCGGTCTGATGCCTTATTTGCGCGGCGAGCGCAGCGGCAAGGTGGTGGGCATCACCTTTGACGACGGCTACCGCAACAACCTCAGCCATGCGCTGCCGGTGCTGGTGAAGCACGGGTTTTCGTCCACCTGCTACGCGGTCAGCGGGTTGCTGGGCAAGACCAACATCTGGGACCAGAACATCGGCATCCCGCAGACGCCGCTGATGGACGAGGGTGAGATCCGCCAGTGGGTGGCGGGCGGGCAGGAGATAGGCTCGCACACCCGCAGCCACGCCAACCTGCTGGAAACCGACGAGGCGGGCTGTGTCGAGGAAATGGTGCAGGGCAAAAGCGGGCTGGAGGCGGTCACGGGCAGCCCGGTGGCGCATTTTTGCTATCCCTTCGGCCACTTCAATGCCGGCCATGTGGAAATGGCGCGGACGCTGGGCTTTGCCACCGCCACCACCACGCAGCGCAGCCGCTGCCACGAGGGAATGGACCTGTTGCAGCTGCCGCGGGTGCCGGTGCTGCGCACGACCAGCTTGCCGGTGTTCTGGCTCAAGGTCGCCACGGCCTACGAAGACCGCCGGAAAAAATGAACCAGCCTGTACCCCGGAAACTGCGCGTTGCCGTTTTCAACCGGACTTTTTCGCCGACGGGCGGTGGCGCGGAGCGTTATTCCATCGCCCTGGTCGAGCAGCTGTCGGCCCGGCATGAGGTACATGTGTTCGCGCAGGAAATCGACCACCAGTGGCCGGGCGTGAGCTACCACAAGGTGTCGGCCCCGCTGCGCAAGCCTCGCTGGATCAACCAGCTGTGGTTTGCCACGGCCAGCTGGTGGGCGACGCGAAGCGGCTTTGACATCGTGCATTCCCATGAAAACACCTGGCATGGCGAGGTGCAGACGGTGCACGTGCTGCCCGTCAAGCACAGCCTGTTCCAGGGGCGCCACGGTGTGCGCCGCGTCCTGCGCTGGATCAAGGTCGTGACCAGCCCGCGCCTGCTGGCCTACCTGGGACTGGAGCGCGCGCGTTATGCGCCCCGCCCGGGCCGGCAGGTGGTGGTGACCTCCGAAAGCCTGCGTCCCATCATGGAGGCCGCCTACCCGGCCAGCCGTCCCGCGCTTTCCGTTGTCACGCCAGGCATCAACATGCCGCAACTGCCCATCAGCGCGAGCCGCAAGACAGAGGCGAGGGCAAAGCTGGGTTTGCCGGCCGCAGGTACCTGCCTGCTGTTTGTCGGCAATGATTACCGCAAGAAAGGCCTGGAGGGCCTGCTGCGGGCGCTGGCCCAGTTGCCGGGCGAGGTGGTGCTGGCGGTGGTGGGCAACCCGGCGCATATCGCCGAATTCCGCGTAATCGCCGACACGCTGAAGCTGGGCGCGCGGGTGGTTTTCCTGGGTGCGCTCAAGGACGTGGGCCCGGCCTACGAGGCGGCCGATGTACTGGTGCATCCCACCTTCGAGGACACGTTTGCGATGGTGGTGCTGGAGGCCATGGCCCACGGCCTGCCGGTGGTGGTCAGCGGGGCGAAGTATTGCGGCATTGCCGGGCTGCTGGCGCAGGGCGCCAACGCACTCTTGCTGGACGACCCGCGCGATGCGGGCGAGCTGGCGCGGGTGCTGGGGGACTTGCTGGGCCAGCCGGCGCTGAGGGAAACCCTGTCGCGCGGTGCCGTGGCCTTTGCCGAGCGCTACCAGTGGCGCGAAATCGCGCTGCAGCAGGAGGCGCTGTATTTTTCAGCCCTCGCGGCCAAGGGTTCGCCGCCCTGAGCCGTGTACGGTTTCAGGCGACGAGCTTGAAGTGCTTGCGGCTGAAGTCCAGCCCGGTCAGCGTTTCCACCTGGCGCATGAAGTGGTACTTGTTTTCCTTGGGCGTGGGTTTGTAGGCCGGGTCAATATTGAGCACAGGCTCTGCTTCCGTCGCCAGCCATTGCTTCACCGCCTCGGGGTGGGTGCCGGTGAAGGGGGCGAGGGCGCGGCGGTCAAACTGGCTGTAGGTGATCTGCGCGGCCCGGGCTTCGCCCCAGTACTTGCTGACCTGGTCCAGTTTCTTTTGCATTTCCTCGTTGCGGCGTATCCAGCCATAGTGGTAGATGTGCGCGTTGGCCAGCGCGGCGTGCGGGTTGCGCCCGCGCTTGTGCTGGGTGGTGACCAGCCAGTACTGGCCATCGGGCGCGTAGCTGCGTATCGTGTTGCGGATCAAACGGCATTCGCGGCGGTACCAACCGGGGCTGATGGAAATCCAGTCGGGCGATCCGTAGAAATGGAGGTAGTCGAAAACCAGCGCCTCGACGGCCGGGTTGTTGTGGTGACGCTCGACGCTGGCGCGTATGGCGGCGAGCTCAGCCTCGTGCACGACTTCATCGCCTTCAAGGTAGAAAGCCCAATCGCCGGTGCACGAATACTGCGCGATCATTTTTTGCTGGGCATAGACAAAACCGCGGTCGGCCATGCGCTCGTTCCAGAGCGTTTCGATGATGCGGATTTTTGGATCGTTGATGGCTTTCACGCGCTCCAGCGTGTCGTCCTCGCCTTTGCCAACGGCCACGACGAATTCATCGACCAGGGGCAGCAGGGAGCGTATCGAGGCCTCAAACGGAAAGCCCAGGCCCACGCCGTTGCGAATAAAGGTAAAGCCGCTGATGGAGACTGGCATCGGGGAATGACTTTCTAGGCTGCGCCCTGGAAGCCCAGGCGGTAAAGGTGGGCGTAGGCGCCGTTATTTTGAAGCAACTGCGCATGGCTGCCTTGCTCGACGATGCGGCCGGCGTTCATCATGATGATGCGGTCGGCGTGCTGGATGGTGGACAGCCGGTGGGCAATGATCAGCGAGGTGCGGCCCGAGGCCAACCGCTGTATGGCTTCCTGCACGGCTTTTTCCGACTCCGTGTCCAGGGCCGAGGTGGCTTCGTCGAGGATCAGCACCGGCGCATCCTTGTACAGCGCCCGGGCAATCGCCAGGCGCTGGCGCTGGCCGCCGGACAGCTGCATGGCGTTGTGGCCCAGCACCGTGTCTATGCCTTGCGGCAATTCTTCAAGCAGCTGGCCCAGGTTGGCGGCGGCCAGGCAGCGCACGACTTTGTCCCTGTCAAAGGACTGGCCCAGCGCGACGTTGAAGGCCATGCTGTTGTTGAACATGACGACGTGCTGGCTCACGAAGGCGAACTGCGAGCGCAGCGATGCCAGGTTCCAGTCCCGCAATTCGATGCCGTCAAGCCGTATGCTGCCGGCGCTGTAGTCGACAAAGCGCGGCAGCAGGCTGGCCAGGGTGGTCTTGCCGGAGCCGGATGATCCCACCAGGGCCACGGTCTCGCCGGCGCGTATCGAGAGGCTCACCTGGTCCAGCGCCGGCGGCGCATCCGGCTTGTAGGCCACGCTCACACCGGACAACTCGATATCGCCGGCCGCCCTGGCCTGCGTGAAGCCGCCGCTGCTTTCGTCCTCGACCAGGTCGACCAGGTCCAACCCGCGCTCCAGCGCCGCCAGCCCGCGTGTGATGGGCGTGGCGCCGTCGGACAGGCTTTTGATGGGCGCGATCAGCAGCAGCATGGCCGTTACAAAGGCCACAAAACCGCCCACCGTGGTGGTGTTTTCCGAGCCCTGGAGCAGCGCGATGGAGATCACCGCCGACAGGGCCATGGCGGCCAGCACCTGGGTGATGGCGCTCATACCGGCATAGGCAACGGTGGATTTGATGGACAGGCGGCGCAGCGTGTTGCTCAGCGCCTCGAAGCGCGAAGCCTGGCCGGCCTGCGCGCCGTGCAGGCGCACGTCGCGGTGGGCCAGCACGTTTTCTTCCACGACATAGGCCAGGTTGTCGGTGGCCACCTGGCTTTCGCGGGTCAGGCGGTACAGGCGCCGCGTCAGCAGCTGGATCACCAGCGCGACCGCCGGGAACAGCAGGGAGACGATGAGCATCAGCTTCCAGTTGAGAAACAGCAGGTAGGCCACCAGCGCCGCCAGCGTGAGCACGTCGCGCGCCAGCTTCATGACTGCGTTGATCATCATCGACGAGCCGTTGAACACCTCGTAGACCACGGTGTTGGCGAGGGCGCTGGAGGACTGGTCCGCGAACAGCGACAGGCGCGAGCTCAGCAGCTTGCTGAACATCGCCCGGCGCAGCGACTGCAGGCCCTCGTTGGTGACCTTGGCCAGCGCGTACTGCGCCACAAAGCCGGAGATGCCGCGCACGGCGAACAGCAGGATCAGGGTCACAGGCACCAGCCAGAGATCCAGCGCGCCCTTCTGGAAGCCGCGGTCCAGCAGGGGCTTGAGCAGGGCCGGCACAAAGGGCTCGGTGGCCGAGGCGACGATGGTCGCGCCCACAGCCAGCGCCCAGCCCGTGCGGGAGCCGCTGAAGTAGGGCCAGACCCTCGCGAGGCGGCGCCACAGGGTCAGCCTGGCGGGTGCGGCGGGGTTTTGGGTGTCGGTGGAGGAGCTCACGTTGCGTGTTGGGGTGGGGGCGGCACAGCGGGTTTGCTCAGGCCCAATGCCAGCAGCAGGCCGATCACGACGCAGAAGAAATCGCCGATCAGGCCGTCGTAAAGGGTAGAGTTGAAAAGGCAGGCCACAGCCAGCGCCAGCATGGCGGACTGCGCGGCCCGGGCGTAGGGTGTTTCCATCTTCAGGGTGTCGCGCAGCACCGAGAGCATGAAGCCGGCGATCAGCAGCAGGCCGGGAATGCCGAGCTGCACGCCCCAGAGCAGGTATTCCTGGTGCGGATTGCTGCCGCGGTTGATGTCCTTGTGCTGGGGATTGTCCTGGCGCTCCAGCCGGTCGTACTCGCTGCTCCAGCTTCCAACGCCCGCCCCGGCCAGGGGCCTTTGGATAATCACCTGGGCCGCCCGGCGCCAGAACGCGAGCCGCACACCCGACGAGGTGCTTTCGTTGTTTTGGGTCGAGTAGGCCTGCACCTCCGTCTTGACCAGCGTCAGTCGCTCCCGCATGGCCGGCGAACTGGCAAACAGGACTGCCACAAGCAAAAACGGCAGTACGGCGATGACTATGCGGTACTTTTTGGGCAGTTGCCACATGATGGCCAGGGACAGCAGCGCGACGCCGACCAGCTGGCCGCTGCGGCCGACCATGACAAAGAACACATTGGCCAGGGAGAGAACGGCCACCGCGACGGCGATTCGCGGGCCGAAGCGGCCGGGCATCAGGTCCCGCAAATGCCAGCACAGCGCGGCGAACACGGCACTCATGATGCCCTGGTCAAGATAGCCTGAAAAGACGGTGTAGTGGGTGACGGTGGTGCGGGAGGTGGCCCAGGCAACCGGCATGTCGGCGAAAAGCATCCAGGAACTGATCACCACCAGCAGTTGCGCGATGGCGAAAGCCGCGAGGGCATACGTGGCTTCGCGCCGGTCCCGGATCAAGGCCATCATCGCCAGGATGATCAGGAGCTTGCCGTACTTGGCGAGGGAACCCGCGGCCTCCTGCAGCGGGGCGACCGTCCAGAACAGGCTCAGCACAAAGGCCAGCAGTACGGCCAGCACGGCCGGCAGCGTGAAGGTTTTTGTCAGGGGCACGCCGTCCGGGGACAGGCCTTTGCGCAAGAGCAGGGCCGCCACGGCGCAGAGCAGCAAGAGCAGCTTGGCGATGCTGATGATGGCGATGGACAACCCCACGGAAGCCGCCATCAGGCAGATGATGGCGAGCCGGAAATTGATTGTTTTTGTTCGCAAAATGGTCAGGGGTTGCCGTAGGGGTTGCCCCGCATTATCGGCGATTCCATTTCCCTCCAAGGCCTTGCATGCCGGGGGGCTCTGCTATGCTGTCAGCGCGTCAAGCGGGGCCGGTTTCACTGGCAAAATCCTGGGCGGTTTCCTCCTTCACCTCATTGCAAAGGCATTCGTTGGCAAGCTTGTCCGTCACAGTCATCACCCACAACGAGGCCCACAACATGGAGGCCTGCCTTCGTTCCGTGAGCTTCGCGGACCAGCTCGTGGTGCTCGATTCCGGCAGTACCGACAACACCGTGCAGATCGCCCGCTCCCTGGGCGCCGAAGTCAGCGTCAGCCCCGACTGGCAGGGCTTCGGCATCCAGAAGAACCGGGCCCTGGCGCTGGCCACCTCGGACTGGGTGCTGTCGCTGGATGCCGACGAGCGCGTGACGCCCGAGCTGCAGCTCGAAATCCTGGCCTGCCTGCGGGCCCCTGCCTTCGACGTGTATTCCTTTCCCCGGCTCTCGAGCTATTGCGGGCAGTACATGCGCCATTCAGGCTGGTACCCCGACCGGGTCACCCGGCTGTTTCGCCGCACGGCGGCCCGCTTCAGCGAGGACCTGGTGCATGAAAAAGTGCTGGCCCAGGGGCCGGTCGGCCAATTGCGCTCCGAGCTGCTGCACGAGAGTTTCCGCAACTTCGAGGCGGTTCTGGACAAGGCCAACCGCTATTCCACGGCGGGCGCGCAAAGCCTGCTGGGCAAGGGCAAAACAGCCTCGATCGGCAAAGCCATTGGGCACGGCCTGTGGGCTTTCATACGCACCTACTTTCTGCGGCTGGGTTTTCTTGACGGCCGGATGGGGCTGGTGCTGGCTATCTCGAACGCCGAGGGCACCTATTACCGCTACCTGAAACTGTGGCTGCTGCAGCGGAACGCCAGGGGAGCGCCGGTCGGGCGATGAAGATCAGTTTTATCGTCCTGACTTACAACCGCACGGATGCCTTGCTGGCCGTGTTGCGGTCGCTGGCGGAGCAATGCGGTGAAGGCCATGAGGTCCTGGTGGCCGATGATGGCTCGCGACCCGAGCAGGTGCGGATGCTGCTCGATCAGTGTCCCGCGTTCAAATGCCCGGCCCGCCATATCTGGCACCCCGACGTGGGCTTTACCGCGGCGCGGGCGCGCAACCTCGGGGCCAGCCAGGCCGCGGGCGACTACCTGGTTTTTCTGGACGGCGATTGCGTGCCCAACAAGGCGTTTGTGGCCGCGCACACGCGGCTTGCCGAAAAAGGCTGCTTTGTGAACGGCAGCCGGGTGCTTGTCAGCCAACGTCTGACAGAAGCTGTCGTCAATGGCGCTATCGACCTGCCCAGCCGTCCTGTATGGTTCTGGCTGGGGGCGCGGCTCTCGGGGGACAGCAACAAATTATTGCACCTGCTCCCCTGGCCGCGGCGTTTATTCAGGGTAAAACCGGACTTTCACTGGCACGGCATACGCAGCTGCAACCTGGGCGTCTGGCGCGCGGACTTTGCCGATGTCAACGGATTTGATGAAACCTTCGAAGGCTGGGGGCATGAGGATGCCGACCTCGTGCTCAGGCTTCACCACCTGGGCGTGCATCGCAAAAACGGTTTCATGGGCACCGAAGTCTTTCACCTCTGGCACCGCGAGAACCCGCGCGACCAGGAGTCCATCAACAAAAAAAGGGTGCTTGAACGCATGAAAACCGATGTGGTCCTGGCCGAAAAAGGCTTGCGTGAACTTGATTCTTCCCCGGGCGTCAAATCCACCGTCAAAATAACCTCCCTGAACGGACTCAACTCTTCCCTATGAGCATTGCACCTTTCACTGCGCCTTTTCTGCGCCGCCGCACTCTCGTCAGCCTGCTGGCGGCCGGCGCCCTCCCTGTACTGCCGGCTTTCGCGCAATTTCGCGTTGAGGTGTCCGGTGTAGGCCTGACCCAGCTGCCCATTGCCGTCGCCGCGTTTCGCGGTGATGCGCAGGCGCCGCAAAAAATCGGCGCCATCGTGCGGGCCGATCTCGAGCGCAGCGGCATGTTCCGCCCGGTCGACACCACCGGTGTCACCGCCGACGAGAACACCCGCCCGGACCTGGGCGCCTGGCGGCAAAAGGGCGCGGACTCCATGGTTACGGGCAGCGTGACCTTGCTGGCCGACGGCCGCTACGACGTGCGCCTGCGCCTCTGGGACATCGTGCGCGGGCAGGACCTGGGCGGGCAGAGCTACACCGTGGGCCCGGCCGACCTGCGCCTGTCGGCGCACCGCATCTCCGATTTTGTCTACGAAAAACTGACCGGCGAGAAGGGCATTTTCTCGACGCGCATTGCCTATGTGACCAAGGCGGCCCAGAAGTACAACCTCTGGGTGGCCGACTCCGACGGGGAGGGCGCCCAGTCCGCGCTGACCAGCCCCGAGCCCATCATCTCGCCGGCCTGGTCGCCCAACGGCGCGCAGCTGGCCTATGTGTCGTTTGAATCGCGCAAGCCGGTGATCTACGCGCACGACGTGGCCACCGGCAAGCGGCGCCTGCTGGCCAACTTCCGCGGCTCCAACAGCGCGCCGGCCTGGTCTCCGGACGGCAAACAGCTGGTGGCGACGCTGAGCCGCGACGGCGGCTCGCAGCTCTACGCCATAGGCCTCAATGGGGGCGATCCCAAGCGGCTGACCCAGTCTTCGAGCATTGACACCGAACCGGCTTTCTCGCCCGACGGACGCTATATCTACTTCGTCAGCGACCGCGGCGGCGCGCCGCAGATCTACCGCATGAGCCCGAACGGCGGTAACGCCGAGCGTGTCACCTTCACCGGTAGCTACAACATCTCGCCGGCGATCAGCCCCGACGGGCGCTGGCTGGCCTACATCTCCCGGGTAGGCGGCGCCTTCAAGCTGCACGTCATGGAACTTGCGACAGGGACCGTCACTCCAATCACCGACACTTCGGCCGACGAGAGCCCAAGCTTCGCGCCCAACAGCCGCCTGATCGTCTACGCGACCCACCAGCAGGGCAGGGAAGCACTGATGACCACCACGCTGGACGGGAAGATCAAAGCCAGGTTGTCCGGCGCCAGCGGCGACATCCGGGAGCCCGATTGGGGACCCTTCCAGCGTTGATCCACAGCGTCAGGCAGGCGCTTCAAGCCACCGTTTTCGATCCGGTCCATTTTTATTTTTTGTAGAGGTACTCCATGAAAAGCAGAATTTTTTCCATCATCTCCTCCCTGGTCCTGGCGGCCACGCTGACGGCCTGCGGCTCCGGTGTCAAGCTCAATGACGTTCCCGTCGAAGACCGCACGGGTACGGCCCAGCAGCAGGGTGACCCGTCAGCCACCAGCCGTGTGCCGACGGTGCAGGTGGAAGGCGCCGACGCTTCGCTCGCGGGCCCGGCCAATGTGGCCAAGGTCATCTACTTTGATTTCGACAGCTACGTGGTCAAGCCCGAGTTCCAGGGTGCCATCGAAGCCCATGCCAAGTACCTGACCGCCAACAAGAGCCGCAAGATGGCCATCGAAGGCCACACCGATGAGCGCGGCGGCCGCGAGTACAACCTGGCCCTGGGCCAGAAACGTGCCGAAGCCGTTCGCCGCGCGCTGGGTCTGCTGGGCGTGGCCGATGCGCAGGTCGAGGCCGTGAGCTTCGGCAAGGAAAAGCCCGCGGTGCCAGGCTCCGACGAGGAAGCCATGGCGAAGAACCGCCGCGCTGAACTGAGCTACCGCTAAGCCGGGTGCCGACCGTGAAGACCTTCCGGATTGCCGCGATCCTCGCGGCCGGCCTGCTGGCGTTCAACGCGCACGCGGGGCTGTTTGAAGACGACGAGGCTCGCCGGGCGATCCTCGATTTGCGCCAGAAAGTCGATGCGGCGCAAACGCGCACGGCCGAAGAGCTGCGCAGGACCACCGAAGACAATGCCCAGCTGCGCCGCAGCCTGCTGGACCTGTCCAACCAGATCGAAGCCTTGCGCAATGAACTCGCCACCCTGCGCGGGCAGAATGAGAACCTCACGCGCAATGTGGTCGAGATGCAGCGTACCCAGAAAGACCTGACGACGGGTGTGGACGAGCGCCTGCGCAAGTTCGAGCCGGGCAAGGTGAACGTAGATGGCAAGGAGTTTGTCGCCGAGCCGGCCGAAAGGCAGGAGTTCGAGGCCGCGCTGGCCACGCTTCGCAAGGGAGACTTCGCCGCGGCGCAGACCAGCTTCCTGGCCTTCATGAAGCGTTATCCGCAAACCGGCTACCGGGCTTCCGCACTGTTCTGGCTCGGCAATGCGCAATATGCCCTGCGCAACTACCGCGACGCGGTGACCAATTTCCGCGCACTCGTGACGGCCGAACCCGAGCACATGCGCGCGCCGGAAGCCTTGCTCTCGCTGGCCAACTGCCAGATCGAGCTCAAGGACAACCGCTCGGCGCGCAAGACGCTGGAAGACCTGATCAAGGCCTATCCCCAGGCCGAAGCGGCTTCCGTCGCCAAGGATCGCCTGGCCAAGCTGAAGTAGCGGGGCGCTTTAAAGGAGCATTTGTTCATTCCCAACTAAAATTGAGGAATGGACATCTCCGCACTCAACAGTCTCACGGCCCAGGTTCTCTGGGCCGGTTTCATTCTGGCCATGGTTTTCGGCGCGATTGCCCAGCGCACCCATTTCTGCACCATGGGCGCCGTCAGCGACATCGTGAACATGGGCGACTGGACACGCATGCGCATGTGGGGCATGGCCATAGGCGTGGCCATGATCGGCTTCTTCACCATGGCGGCCGCCGGGGTGATTGATCCCGCCAAGACGCTTTACGCCTCCAACCGATTCATCTGGCTCTCTGCCCTGGTGGGCGGCGCGATGTTCGGCTTCGGTATGGTGCTGGCTTCGGGCTGCGGCAGCAAAACCCTGGTACGCATAGGCGGCGGCAGCCTCAAGTCCGTGGTGGTGTTTGCCGTCATGGGCATTACGGCCTTCGCCACGCTCAAGGGCATCACCGCCGTGGTCCGTGTGGCCACCGTAGACAAGGTGGCGATTGATTTCACCACCAACGCGACCTTGCCGACCTGGGTGGCCGGCGCCATCGGCATCACGCCGGCCGCGGCCGGCATAGGCCTGGCCATACTCATCGGCCTGGGCCTGATCGTCTGGGCCTTGTTCAGCGAAGACTTCCGCCGCTTCGACAGCCTGCTCGCGGGCCTGGGCATAGGCGGCGTCATCGCGGCCATGTGGTGGGTCAGCGGGCACCTGGGTTATGTGGCCGAGCATCCCGAGACGCTGCAGGAAGCTTTTCTGGCCACCAATTCTGGCCGGGCCGAGGCGCTGAGTTTTGTCTCTCCCGTGGCCTATACCGTGGACTGGCTGATGTTCTTCAGCGACAAGAGCAAAGTGCTCACACTGGGCATCGTATCGGTGTTCGGCGTGGTCGCCGGCTCGGCCCTCTATGCGCTGCTGTCGCGCAGCTTCCGCTGGGAGGGTTTTCGCGACGCGGAAGACACGGCCAACCACCTGGTGGGCGCCACGCTGATGGGCGTGGGCGGTGTCTGCGCCATGGGCTGCACCGTGGGGCAAGGCCTGTCGGGCATCTCGACCCTGAGTTTCACGAGCTTTGTGGCGCTGGCGGCCATACTCGCGGGCTGCGTGGCGGGCTTGAAATACCAGATCTGGCGGCTTGAGCGCCAGGCCTGAGGCGCGCATCGACACACGGCCATGACCTCCCTGATCGCAGAACTCCCAGCCGACCTGGAGCGCCGCTTCGGCGGCCTGGCGCGCCTTTACGGCGCGGCGGGCGCGCAGCGGATACGCCAGGCGCACATCGTGGTCGTGGGCCTGGGCGGCGTGGGTTCCTGGGCGGCCGAAGCCGCGGCCCGCAGCGGCGTGGCCCGGCTGACCCTGATAGACCTGGACCACATTGCCGAATCCAATATCAACCGCCAGGTCCATGCGCTGGACAGCACCCTGGGCCAGGCCAAGGTGCAGGCCATGCGTGAACGCATCGCGCAAATCCATCCGGGCTGCCGCGTCGACGGCATCGAGGAGTTTGTTGACGCCGCCAACTGGCCGGGCATTCTGGGCCTTGAGGGCGGTTTCGACCGCAAGCAATTGGCCGTGATCGACGCCTGCGACCAGGTGAAAGCCAAAACCGCCATGGCCGCCTGGGCCATTTCCAACAAGGTGAACCTCGTCAGTGTGGGCGCGGCGGGCGGCAAGCGGTTGGCGCACCGCGTGAACATCGACGATCTGTCGCTAGTCACGCACGACCCTTTGCTGGCGCAACTGCGCTACCGCCTGCGCAAGGAGCACGGCGCGGCGCGCAAGGGCAAGATGGGCGTGGCCTGCGTGTTCAGCCGCGAGGCCGTGCTGCAGCCCTCTGCCGCGGCCCAAAGCGACGGCAGCCTGAACTGCCATGGCTACGGGTCGGTCGTGAGCGTGACCTCGACCTTCGGCCTGTGCGCGGCCGGCTGGGTACTCGACAAAATTGCCGCCTGAGTTTTTGCGGAGCGCTAAAAAACCACGCTATAATTCAAAGCTTTGCTGCTCTTGAAGTGGCAAATACCGGAATGTATCGCGAGGGAAACCGTGTGATATAACTCGGGACCATAGCTCAGTTGGTAGAGCAGCGGACTTTTAATCCGTTTGTCGTGGGTTCGACCCCCGCTGGTCCCACCAGAATTTTCGGGTTCTTAGCTCAGTTGGTAGAGCAGCGGACTCTTAATCCGTAGGTCGACAGTTCGAATCTGTCAGAACCCACCATCCCTCAAAAGGACTTGGCCGAAAGGCCAAGTCCTTTTGTCTTTTGCGCGGGGAAATCGCGGGGCCTGGCCTCAGGCCAGCTCAGCTTGATTCAGGCCGGGTAGCCCAGCGTCGGCACGTCGAGTTGGGCCTGCCTTGCCACCCGTATGCAGTCCTTCATGTGCTCTTCACCGAAGTAGCGAATCGCCGCGTAGCCGACGGCGGCTGCGACGACCTGGCCGGCCAGCGGGACGTATTTGGCGGCCTGCTTGGCCGTCAGGCGCACGCCTATCTTGGTGGCGGCCTTGATGACCAAGTCGCGACTGATGAATTTACCGATCAGCACCGAGCCCACCAGGGCTACGGCTTTTTGCACCTGGTCGCGTTTTTTGGGTTCGAGCTGATCGAGCTGCTGCGGCGTGAGGCCGAATTCCTTGTTGATCTCGGGGATGAGCTGGGACAGCATGGCCGCGTCCACCATCCAGTCGAGGCCGGGCACCGGCACGGCACTGGCCGCGGCCGCGACCATGGCGCGCTTGTTCAGCAGCTTGCGGCTGCGTTTGACGGCGGCTGACAGCGCCGCGTTGTCCGCAGCCATGTGCAAGGCGGAAGGCATCGATCACATCCTTTCAAGGACGGCCCTGCCTGGGCAAACAAGCTGCAGGCGAGGGGCCTGCAGGCACTTTACACTGCGGCGGTCTCGATCTGCTCGGTCAGTTCCAGCCACCGTTCTTCCAGCATGCCTATTTCGCCGTCGATGGCCTTGAGGCGCTTGCCGGCCTGGGCCAACTCGGCCGGCGCGGTAGTAGTGGCCAGCAGGGCCTGCAGGCTGTCACGCTCCGTGTTGAGCGCCTTCATGCGCTGGTCGATTTTTTCGACCTCCTTGCGCAGCGGCTTGGTGGCTTCGGCCTGCTGCTGACGGCGCTGCGCGTCGAGCTTGCGCTGCTCGGGCGTGTCGCGCGGCACGGGCTTCTTTTCCGCGGGCGCGGCGGCCGGTGCTTCGGATTTGGCGGCCGGAGCTGCTGCCGGGGTCGCGCTGCCGGCCTTCTTGGCCTCTTCGCGCTGGCGCTTGGCTTCGTCGAGCAGGTAGCGCTGGTAGTCGTCAAGGTCGCCGTCAAAGGGCGCGACACCGCCGCGCGAGACCATCCAGAACTCGTCGCAGACGGCGCGCAGCAGGGCGCGGTCATGGCTGACCAGCATCACCGTGCCTTCAAACTCGTTGAGCGCCATCGACAGCGCCTCGCGTGTGGCCAGGTCCAGGTGGTTGGTCGGCTCATCGAGCAGCAGCAGGTTGGGGCGCTGCCAGACGATCATGCACAGCACCAGGCGGGCTTTTTCGCCGCCGCTCATGCTGCCCACAGCCTGCTTGACCATGTCGCCGCTGAAGTTGAACATGCCCAGGAAGGCGCGCAAGTCCTGCTCGCGCGTCTGCTGGCCGCTGATCCTGCCGGCGGCGGTGACTTCCTTGACGAGGCGGATCATGTGCTCCAGCGGTGTGTCGGCCGGGCGCAGCACGTCGAGTTCCTGCTGGGCGAAGTAGCCGATGTTCAGGCCCTTGCCTTCGGTCATCTCGCCGCTGATGGGCGCCAAAGCCCGTGCCACGGTTTTCACCAGCGTGGACTTGCCCTGGCCGTTGGCGCCCAGGATGCCGATGCGCTGGCCGGCCAGCACCGATTTGCTGACGTTCTGCACGATGACCGTGGGCGGTGTGCCTGCGGGCGCGCCTTCGGGCGGCGGATAGCCGAAGAAAGCGTTCTGCATCGACAGCATGGGGTTCGGCAGGTTGGCCGGTTCCTTGAACTCAAAGGTGAAATCGGCTTCGGCCAGCAGCGGCGCGATTTTTTCCATGCGGTCCAGCGCCTTGACGCGGCTTTGCGCCTGCTTGGCTTTGCTGGCCTTGGCCTTGAAGCGCGCGATGAATTTCTGCAGGTGGGCGATTTTGTCCTGCTGCTTGGCGAACGCGGTTTGCTGCAAGGCCATCTGCTCGGAACGCAGGTCTTCGAACTTGCTGTAATTGCCGCCGTAGCGCGTCAGCCTGGCGTTCTCGATGTGCACCGTCACGTCGGTCACGGCGTCGAGGAATTCACGGTCATGGCTGATGACCAGCATGGTGCCCTGGTATTTTTTGAGCCAGGCCTCGAGCCAGACCAGCGCGTCCAGGTCCAGGTGGTTGGTGGGCTCGTCAAGCAGCAGCAGGTCGGACGGGCACATCAGCGCGCGTGCCAGCTGCAGGCGCATGCGCCAGCCGCCGGAGAAGCTGTTGACGGGGTTGTCGAGCTCGCTAACCTTGAAACCCAACCCGAGGATCAGGGCCTGAGCCCTGGCCTGCGCGTCGTGCGCGCCGGCGTCGTACAGCGCCATATAGGCATGGGCCATGCGGTCGCCGTCGCCGCTGGCCTCCGAGGCCTCTACCTCGGTCTGCGCGGCCAGCAGCACCACGTCGCCTTCGACCACGAAGGCGGTCGCGCTCTGGTCGGTCTCGGGCATGTCCTGCGCCACCTGCGCCATGCTCCACTGCGCGGGTATCGAAAAATCACCGCCGTCTTCGTGCAGCGTGCCGTTGAGCATGGCGAACAGCGAGGATTTGCCCGCGCCGTTGCGGCCCACCAAACCGATTTTTTCGCCGGGGTTGAGGGTGACGGACGCGCTGTCCAGAATCACTTTGGCGCCGCGGCGCAGCACGACGTTTTTGAGGGTAATCATTTAATTTGCAATTTCAGGAAAAGTAGTCGGGCGGCGGTGTCCACGCCTGGCCCTTGCGGTGCAAGAGCCGCGCCAGGGTTTCACGCCGGCCGTCAAGCCGGCTCAGGCCAGTTGTTCGCGCGTCAGCAGCAAAACCTGGTCGGCACCCGAGCTGGTCTCGAACCACAGCGGTTCAAGCGTCGGGAAGGCGCGCTCGAAATTCTCGCGCTCATTGCCGATTTCCAGCACCAAGACCGCATTTTCGCTCATATGGCGGGCCGCGTTCTGCAGAAGGCCGCGGATGAAGTCCATGCCGTCGGCGCCGCCGGCCAGCGCCAGGCCCGGTTCCGCACGGAATTCAGGGGGCAGGGCGGCCATGCTGGCCGCGTTCACATAGGGCGGATTGCACAGGATCAGGTCGTATGGGCCCGCGCAGGCGGCCAGTCCGTCCGATTCAATCAGCGTGATGCGGTTGTCCAGGTGGTGGCGGTCCACATTGATGCGGGCCACGGCCAGGGCGTCCAGGCTGATGTCGGCGGCCTCCACCACCACGTCCGGATAGGTGATGGCCGCGAGCACGGCCAGGCTGCCGTTGCCGGTGCACAGGTCGAGCACGCGGTGGGTGTGCTCGCCCAGCCAGGGGTCTATGCTGGCATCGGCCAGCAGCTCGGCGATCAGCGAGCGCGGGATGATCACGCGCTCGTCCACGTAAAAAGGCAGACCCATCAGCCAGGCTTCGTTCGTGAGGTAGGCGGCGGGTTTGCGGGTGCTGATACGCGCGTCCAGCAATGCGCCAACTTGCGCCTCTTCTTCGGCGCTCACCGGCCGGGTTTCGACAGAATCAAGGTCGTCCAGCGGCAAGCCCAGCTTCCACAGCACCAGCCAGGCAGCTTCGTCGAAGGCGTTCGTCGTGCCCTGACCGAAGCCGTCGGCAAAGCTCAGGCCCGCGGCGTCCAGCCTGGCCGCCATCTGCTCGACCAGTGCCAGCACCGTCAGGGGCGTTGCGGCCTTGGTCATGTCGCCAGCCGTTCCAGCACACCCTTGTAGATGTTCTTGAGCGGATCGAGTGAACTCACCGGCACACATTCGTTGATCTTGTGGATGGTGGCGTTCAGCGGGCCGAATTCAATGACCTGCGGGCAGATTTTGGCAATGAAACGTCCGTCGCTGGTGCCGCCCGTGGTGGAGAGCTCGGTCTGCAAGCCGGTTTCGGCCTCTATGGCACCGCGCACCGCATCGACCAGCGTGCCGGGCGTGGTCAGAAAGGGCAGGCCGCCCAGCGTCCATTTGAGGTCGTAATCAAGCTGGTGCCGGCTCAGTAGGGCCTGCAGGCGCTGCTGCAGGCTTTCGGGCGTGGACTCTGTGCAAAAGCGGAAGTTGAAGTCGACCACCAGCTCGCCCGGAATCACGTTGGACGCGCCGGTGCCGCCATGGATGTTGGACACCTGCCAACTCGTGGCCGGGAAGAAGGCATTGCCCTTGTCCCATTCGGTAGCGACCAGCTCCGCCAGTGCGGGCGCGAACAGGTGGATCGGGTTTTTGGCCAGGTGCGGATAGGCAATGTGGCCCTGCACACCCTTGACGGTGAGCTTGCCGCTGAGCGTGCCGCGCCGCCCGTTCTTGATCATGTCGCCCAACTGGGCGACCGAGGTGGGCTCGCCCACGATGCAAAAGTCCAGCACTTCGCCGCGCGCCTTGAGCTGCTCGCAGACCACGACTGTGCCGTCGACCGCCGGGCCTTCCTCATCGCTGGTGACCAGGAAGGCGATGGACAGGGCCGGGTCGGGATTCGCTGCCAGGAACTCCTCGACCGCCACCACCATGGCTGCGATGGAGGTTTTCATGTCGGCGGCGCCGCGACCGTATAGCTGGCCGTTGCGGTGGCTGGGCGTGAACGGGTGGCTCAGCCACTGGTCCAGCGGGCCGGTGGGCACAACGTCGGTGTGGCCGGCGAATACAAGCGTCATGGCCGGGGTTTTGCCGGATGCCGGCTTGCCCGGGCGCTTGGCCCAGAGGTTGGCCACGCGGAAGTTTTCAGGGCCGCTGGTGATGGTTTCGCACTGGAAGCCCAGCGGCGCCAAGCGTTCAATCAGCAGAGCCTGGCAGCCGGCGTCATCGGGCGTGACGGAGGGCCGGGCAATCAGTTGCTCGGTAAGGTGCAGGGTTCGGGACATGGTCGTTTAGGGCCTGTTAACACTATGTTTACAAATGCGAATGGGGTGAAAACACCGCCAATCAAGGCGTGCGACGAATCCCAGACCGGGAGTCTGGGTGAGGAGCGCAACGCGGAGTGGCGCTGTTTTCACCCCATTCCCTCCGGGTTGCGATCAAAAAGGCCCTGCGCGGCGTTGCAAAGCCTTGACGGGGTTCACCCCGCCTGCGTTTTGCGCCTTGCTCAAGGCCTTTTTGACTCGCAACGCATCTTGCAAACAAACAGGCCCTGGGTTCGAGTCGGCCCGAAGAGACGAGCGCCATCGTGGTTTCAGTGTTTGACGTCGAGCGTGATTTCGGTGAAGGACGGTTCGTCATCCGGGTCTTCTTCAGGCTCCAGGGCCTTGGCCTTGACGGCGAAGTCGTTTTCGAGACGCCACATCAGGTTGGTCGGCGAGTCGGCGTACAGAATGCCTTCCTTGCGCGTGACAGTGCCGTCCACAATCAGCTTGGCAATATCCTGCTCGAAAGTCTGCGAGCCCTCGGCCATGGACTTTTCCATGGCTTCCTTGACGCCCGAGAAGTCGCCTTTTTCAATCAGCTCGGCGATCAGCTTGGTGTTGAGCATGACCTCCACCGCCGGCGTGCGGCCGCCGTCCTGCGTGCGCAGCAGGCGCTGCGAGACGATGGCCTTGAGGGCCGCGGCCAGGTCGCCCAGCATGGTGCTGCGCACCTCGACCGGGTAAAAACTCAGGATACGGTTGAGCGCCTGGTAGCTGTTGTTGGCGTGCATGGTGGCCAGGCACAGATGGCCCGACTGGGCATAGGCAATCGCGGCCGACATGGTTTCGCGGTCGCGGATTTCGCCGATCAGGATCACATCGGGCGCCTGGCGCAGCGCGTTTTTGAGCGCCACCTGCAGGGATTGCGTGTCGCTGCCGACCTCGCGCTGGTTGACGACAGACTTCTTGTTGGTGAACAGAAACTCGACCGGGTCCTCAATCGTAAGGATGTGGCCCAGTGAAATCTCATTGCGGCGGTCCATCATTGCGGCCAGCGTGGTGCTCTTGCCAGCGCCGGTGGAGCCCACCATCAGCAGCAAGCCGCGCTTTTCCATGATCAGGTCGGCCAGGATGGGCGGCACGTTCAGGCTGTCCAGCGGCGGAATTTCCGTGGGAATGAAGCGGATGACCGCCGCGTAGGTGCTGCGCTGCCTGAAGGCGCTGATCCGGAAGTTGCCCAGGCCGGCAATCGGCAGCGCCATGTTGAGCTCGCCGATTTCCTCCAGCTCTTCGATGCGCTCAGGCGGCACGACCTCGGCCAGCAGGTTGCGCGGCGCATCCGGCGGCAGGATTTGCGCGTTGATGGGAATGGCCTGGCCGTTGATTTTGATCAGGGCGGGCGAATGGGCCGACAGGTAAACGTCCGACGCTTTTTTGTCCGCCATCAAACGAAGGATTCTTTCCATCGTGCTCATAGTCCGCTCCCGGTCATTTTCAATCTGTCCATCAATCAATCAGGCAAGTTACTCGGTCGTGCTCAGTCACGCAAGAGATCGTTCAGACTCGTCGTGGAACGCGTCTTGGCGTCCACGCGCTTGACGATCACCGCGCAATACATGCTGTACTTGCCGCCGGCCTTGGGCAGGTTGCCCGAAACCACGACGGAACCCGCGGGAATACGGCCGTAAGTGACGGTGTCGGCTTCGCGGTCGTAAATCGGCGTGCTCTGGCCGATGTAAACGCCCATGGAGATGACCGAGTTTTCTTCCACGATCACGCCTTCGACGACTTCGGAGCGCGCGCCTATGAAGCAGTTGTCTTCAATGATGGTGGGGTTGGCCTGCAGGGGTTCGAGCACGCCGCCCAGGCCCACGCCGCCGGAGAGGTGGACGTTGTTGCCGACCTGCGCGCAACTGCCCACGGTGGCCCAGGTGTCGACCATGGTGCCTTCGCCGACCCAGGCGCCGATGTTGACGTAGCTGGGCATCAGGATCGCGCCCTTGGCGATGTAGCTGCCGCGGCGCGCCACGGCGGGCGGCACCACGCGCACGCCGGTGGCGCGCATTTCACTTTCGCTCAGGTGGGCGAACTTGGTGGGTACCTTGTCGAAAAAGCCCAGGTCGCCGGCGCGCATGAGTTCGTTGTCCTTCAGGCGAAAGCTCAGCAGCACGGCCTTTTTGATCCACTGGTGGGTGGTCCACTGGCCCACGCCTTCGCGGGTGGCCACACGCAGCTTGCCGCTGTTGAGCTGGGCGATGGTGTGCTCGACGGCGTCCAGCACTTCCTTGGGGGCCGATTGGGGCGAGAGGTTCGCGCGATTTTCCCAGGCCGCGTCAATGGTGCTTTGCAGGTTGTCTTGTGTCATGTTGGTTTCAGTCTTGTTGTCGGTGAAGTCAGGGGTTTCTGGATTGGATGAATTGAACGATGCGCTGCGCCGCTTCCACGCATTCGGCGGTTTCTGCCACCAGTGCCATGCGGATTCTGCCGGCGCCGGGATTGTGCCCCTGCGCGTCGCGCGCCAGGTAGCTGCCCGGCAACACCACGACATTGTAGAGAGCGAGCAGCTCGCGTGAAAACGCGGTGTCCGAGCCCTTGAAAGCCTCGGGGATTCCGGCCCACAGGTAAAAGCCCGCGTCGGGCAGGGCGACGTCCATCACTGCCGAGAGCATGGGCGTGACCTGGGCGAATTTTTCGCGGTACATCGCGCGGTTGTCCACCACATGCCGCTCGTCGTTCCAGGCCGCGATGCTGGCAGCCTGCACGACCGGGCTCATGGCGCTGCCGTGGTAGGTGCGGTAGAGCAAAAAGGGCTTGATCAGGGCGGCGTCGCCGGCCACAAAGCCGCTGCGCAGGCCGGGCACGTTGCTGCGTTTGGAGAGGCTGGTCAGCGACACCAGGTTCCTGAAGTCATGCCGGCCCAGCTTGGCCGCCGCCTGCAGGCCGCCCAGAGGCGCCTCGTCGCGGAAGTAGATTTCGCTGTAGCACTCGTCGGAGGCGATCACAAAGCCGTGGCGGTCGCTGAGCTCGAACAGCAGCTTCCATTCATCCAGCGACATCACCGCGCCCGTGGGATTGCCCGGCGAGCAGACAAACACCAGCTGGGTCTTGGCCCAGACGGACTCGGGCACACCGGCCCAGTCGACCGCGAAATTGCGCGCCGGGTCGCTGGGGGCGAACCAGGTCTGGGCGCCCGCCAGCAGGGCCGCGCCCTCGTAAATTTGATAAAACGGGTTGGGACAGACCACGGTGGCCCCCGGCTTGCCGGCGTCCAGCACGGTCTGCGCCAGCGAAAACAGCGCCTCGCGCGAGCCGTTGACGGGCAGGATTTGCGTGGCCGGGTCCAGCTTCAGGTCGTAGCGGCGGGCCACCCAGTCGGCCATGGCCTGGCGGAGCTTGGGCTCGCCCAGGGTGCCGGGGTAGCTTGCCAGGCCGCTCAGGCTGGCCGTCAGCGCGTCCTTGATCAGCTGTGGCGTGGCATGGCGGGGCTCGCCTATGCCCAGGCTGATGGCTTTGTAGGCGGGATTGGGGGTGACGTCGGCGTGCAACTGGCGCAGCCGCTCAAAAGGATAGGGCTGAAGGCGTGAAAGCAGGGGATTCATTCCTGGATTATCCAGCCTCGCGACCGGCCCAAAACGAGGGGCTCCCGGGCCTGCACCTTGGGGACGGCCGGACCGCTGCCAAATTGATAGCTTGAGCGCCAGGCTGGATAAGGCTGTAGCGGCGGTCGCACCGGTGCTTTGCGGCCGGCCCGCGCGGCGCGAAGCAAAGTGTTTCACGCCGGTCCCGTCAAGGGCCTTTTTCCCGGCAAAATCCGCGTCCCGCTCGGGTAACATGGCGGACCGTGCCGCTTGCCGAAGGCGGCACCCGATATGCCAGCGTTGTTGTAAAAACGCTATAAAAATCAACGAGTTAGCCTCGGGCTAACCGCAAGCTCACACAAACAGGGACAGCCGTGCGTCTCAATTCGATCAAGCTATCTGGTTTCAAGTCATTCGCGGAGCCCACCAATTTTGTATTACCGGGCCAACTGGTGGGGGTGGTGGGCCCCAACGGCTGCGGCAAGTCCAACATCATGGACGCAGTGCGCTGGGTGCTGGGCGAGAGCAAGGCGTCCGAGCTGCGCGGCGAGTCCATGCAGGACGTGATCTTCAACGGCACCACCACGCGCAAACCGGCCAGTCGCTCCAGCGTGGAGCTGGTATTCGACAACGCCGACCACCGCGCCGGCGGCCAGTGGGGCCAGTTTGTCGAGATCGCCGTCAAGCGCGTGCTGACGCGCGATGGCACCTCCAGCTACTACATCAACAACCAGCCGGTGCGCCGCCGCGACGTGCAGGACGTGTTCCTGGGCACTGGTCTGGGCCCGCGCGCCTACGCCATCATCGGCCAGGGCACCATCAGCCGCATCATCGAGTCCAAGCCCGAAGAGCTGCGCCTGTTCCTCGAGGAAGCCGCCGGCGTCTCCAAGTACAAGGAACGGCGCCGCGAGACGGCCAACCGCCTGTCCGACACCCGCGAAAACCTGACCCGCGTCGAAGACATCCTGCGCGAACTCAACGCCAACCTGGACCGGCTGGAAAAGCAGGCCGAAGTGGCCCTGCGTTACAACACCTTGCATGCCGATGCCAGTCTCAAGCAGCACCAGCTGTGGTTCCTCAAACGCGCCGAAAGCGAAGCCGACCAAGCCAAGGTCAAGGCCGATGCCGAAAAGGCGGTGAACGACCTGGAAAGCCGCGTGGCCGATCTGCGCCACATCGAGGCCGACCTGGAAACCATACGCCAGGCGCATTACGCGGCCGGCGACCAGGTCAACCAGGCCCAGGGCAAGCTGTATGAGGCCAGCGCCGAAGTCGGCCGGCTGGAAGCTGAAATCCGCTTCGTGGTTGACGGCCGCCAGCGCGTTGAGCAGCGGTTGAACCAGCTCAAGGAACAAACCGCGCAGTGGGCGACACGCAAGGAAGACGCCGCCGTCGAAACCGAAAGCCTGGCCGCCCAGGCCATAGAGGCCGAGGAAAAGGCCGAATTGCTGGCCGCGCAGACCGAAGAGCACTTGACGCAGCTGCCGGCCCTTGAAGACGCGCTGCGCCAGGCCCAGGCCAAGGCCAACGAACAGCGCACCAGCGTGGGCCAGGTGCAGCAGCAAATTCAAGTGCTGGCCGCCGACCAGCGCAACATCGAAGAGCAGTCGCGCACCCTGAACCTGCGGCTGGAAAAGCTCACGGCCGACCGCAACGCGCTCAACGCCCCCGATGAAGCCCGCCTGGCCAACCTGAACACCCAGTTCGCGGCCGCGCAGGAAGCCCAGGCCGAAGCCGAAGCCCGCCTGCACGAGCTGACCGAGAGCGTGCCGCAGCTCGATGAAGAGCGCCGCACGCTGCAGCAGACCGTCAACACCGAATCGGCCAAGCGTGCCGACCTGTCGGCGCGCATGGAGGCGCTCAAGGCCTTGCAGGAAAAGGTCAAGACTGACGGCAAACTCAAGCCCTGGCTGGCCAAGCACGGCCTGGACGGCCTGCAAGGCCTGTGGAGCCGTATCCACATCGAACAGGGCTGGGAGAATGCCCTGGAAGCCGCCCTGCGCGAACGGCTTGGCGCGCTCGAGGTCAGCCGCCTCGACATGGTGCGCGGCTTTGCCGGCAGCGACGGGCAGGGCACGCCGCCCGCCAAGCTCGCGTTTTACTCGCCGCCCAGCGCCGCCGCGCCCGCGCGCGTCAACGCCGCGATCAACCTCAAGCCTTTGACCGAACTGCTGCGCCTGAACGACGCCGGCCAGTCCGCGCTGCTGGGCGACTGGCTCAACGGCTGCTACACCGCCGCCAGCCTGGACGACGCGCTGGCCGCGCGCGACAAGTTGCAGGCCGGCGAGGTGATTTATGTGCAGAGCGGCCATGCCGTGACGCACCACAGCGTGAGTTTTTACGCCCAGGATTCCGAGCAAGCCGGTCTGCTGGCCCGCGCCCAGGAAATTGAAAACCTCGACAAGCAGCTCAAGGCCCAGGCCCTGATCAGCGAGGAAGCCCGTTCAGCGCTGGTGCGCGCCGAAGCCGCCTATGCCGACGCCGCCCAGCGCCTGGCCACGGCACGCCGCGAAACTGCCGAAGGCCAGAGCCGCGCCCACGAACTGCAGGTTGAAGTGCTGCGCCTCACGCAGCTGGCCGAGCAGACCCGCGCGCGCAGCGAGCAGATCCAGGCCGATATGGCCGAGATCGAAGCCCAACTGGCTGAACTGCAGGAGCGCAAGGTCACGGCCGAGGGCCGCTTTGAAGAGCTGGACATGCAGCTGGCCGACAGCCAGGAACGCCATGCGCAGCTCGACGACCGCGTGATCGAGACCGAGCGCAAGCTCGGCGAGTCGCGCGAGCAGCAGCGCACGCTGGAGCGCCAGGCCCAGGAGGCCGCCTTCGCGCTGCGCAGCCTGGCCTCGCGTCGCGAGGAACTGACTCGCTCCATCGACATGGCCGCCCAGCAGGCTGCTTCCATCGCCAGCGAGGAGGCGCAGGCCCGTGAAGAGCTGTCGCGCCTGACCGACGCCGCCGCGCAGGCCGGCCTGCAAAGCGCCTTGAGCGTCAAGCTCGAGCGCGAGGCCGACCTGGGCGCCAAGCGCAGTCAGTACGACGACCTGACCAGCAAGCTGCGCGCCAGCGACGAGCGCCGTCTGCAGCTTGAGCGCGAGCTCGACCCGCTGCGCCAGCGCATCACCGAGTTCCAGCTCAAGGAGCAGGCCGCGCGCCTGGGCTTCGAGCAGTACGAGCAGTTGCTGGCCGACGCCCAGGCCGACCTGGCCGCGGTGGAGCAGTCCATACAGTCCGGCAATGTGCGCCTCACGGGCCTGCAGGGCGAAATCGACCGCATCAACCGCGAAATCCAGTCGCTGGGGGCCGTCAACCTGGCCGCGCTCGACGAGCTGAGCGCCGCGCGCGAACGCAAGCAGTTCCTCGATTCGCAGTCCAAGGACCTCAACGAGGCCATGACCACGCTGGAAGACGCGATCAAGAAGATCGACATCGAAACGCGCGATTTGCTCTCCAGCACTTTCGACACCGTCAACGGCCATTTCGGCCGCATGTTCCCCGAGCTCTTCGGCGGCGGCAACGCCAAGCTCATGATGACGGGCGAGGAAATCCTGGACGCCGGCGTGCAGGTGATCGCCCAGCCGCCCGGCAAGAAGAACCAGACCATCCACTTGCTGTCGGGCGGCGAAAAAGCGCTGACCGCCATAGCGCTGGTGTTCGCCATCTTCCAGCTCAATCCCGCGCCTTTCTGCCTGCTGGATGAGGTCGACGCGCCGCTGGACGACGCCAACACCGAGCGTTATGCCAAGCTGGTGCGCTCCATGAGCAAGGAAACCCAGTTCCTGTTCATCAGCCACAACAAGATCGCGATGGAAATGGCCGAGCAGCTGATAGGCGTGACCATGCAGGAGCAGGGTGTCTCGCGCATCGTGGCCGTGGACATGGAAGCCGCGATCGGCTTCGCCGAGGCGGCCTGATCCCCGTATGAGCAGTCTGCAGATCAGTCTGGCGGTGGTGGGCGGCCTGGTGCTGGCCGGCGTCGTGGCCCACAGCGCCTGGTCCTCGCGCCGCAACCTGCCCAAGCGCGCCACGCCCGAGGCCGCGCCTGTGCCGGAAACCGCCGCCGCGGCGGATCAGCAGCCGCCAACAGCAGCAGGGGGCGAAGGCGAGGCCGAACGGCTGGAGCCCAGCTTTGACGCTGACTCGGGCCTGGCCTCGCTGAACGCGCTGACCCGGCTCACCACACCCGAGCGCAAACCCGGCCTGGACATCCTGATAGACGCCATGGCGGCCATCGCCCTGGACAACGTGGTCTCGGGCGAGGCCGCGTTGGCCGCCATGCCCAGCACGCGCCGCGCCGGCAGCAAGCCCTTTGGCGTTGAAGGCCTCAGCGTGATCACCGGCGAATGGGAGTTCCCCACGGCCGGCCACCGCTACAGCGCTTTCCAGTGCGGCGTGCAACTGGCCAACCGCACCGGCGCGCTCAACCAGATCGAATACTCCGAATTTGTCATGAAGGCCCAGGCCTTCGCCGATGCCGTGGGCGGCGAGCCCGAGTTCCCCGAAATGCTGGACGAGGTGGCCCGCGCCCGCGAACTCGACCAGTTCGCCAGCGCCCACGATGCGCAGCTCAGTTTCACCTTGCGCGCCGTCAACACCGCCTGGAGCCCCGGCTATGTGCAGCAAAGCGCGGCCCGGCTCGGTTTTGTTCCCGGCTCCATCCCCGGCCGCATGGTGCTGCCGGCCAGCCAGCCGGGCCACGCGCCCATCCTGGGCCTGGCCTTCGACACCCAGGCCGCCATGGCCGAAGACCCCGAGCAGACAGCCTTGCGCGAACTCACGCTGTCGCTGGACGTGCCCCAGGTGCTGCGCTCCGAGCAGCCCTTCGCCCGCATGTGCGAGGCGGCGCTGTCCCTGGCCGCCAATATGGACGGCGTGATCATCGACGACAACGGCAACCTGATACGGCCCGAGGCCATGGAAGTCATACACGCCGACCTCGAGCAGCTCTACGACACGCTGGACAGCCGCGATCTGTCGGCCGGCTCGGTGCTGGGGCGCCGGCTGTTCAGCTGATTCGCCGGTAGCGGCGCCGGCGCCACTTCACGCCGGCTTCACGTTCTTTTCATGCGCAAGGCAAGGATTTCGGGTATTGCCGGTATCGACCCCAAAAAAACGGGATTCGATATGGAGATGGTGCACACCCAGATCCATGTCACCTTGTGCGACCTTGAGATGCTGCATGTCTGGCTGGATTCTTGTTCCAGCAAAGCCACATCAATGTGCCTGCGAGTACAAACGTTCAGGTAGTACCATGGAAGGCCTCAGCATTTACTGGTCGTCGCCCGTGACGCGCAGCAATGACGCCTAATCCCAAGCGAGATCTCTTCTTGAATCGTTGGCGTGAATATCATGAGCCGCCCCTGGGTCGGGCCGTTTCGGAATTTGACACGGTTCAACGAGAACTTATTCAATCTCTCAAGTCCGGTGAATTTCAGCGAGGAATCGGCGCTGCGCTTGATTGCGTCACATCGGGGGCGCGATTGCTTGGCTATCAGGTGGCCACTACGGGTGCGATGCCGGATTTGACGCTTCTCAGGAAGATCGTTGCTTACGGCGGGTTGGGGTGGGGTGCATTGCACGCCCATTTCGAATGGGAAGGAATTCCGGCGTTCGGGCCAACGGGCCACGAGAAAAGTATCGTCTGGCTGTATTGTCTTGCCAAGGTCTGCGGAATCAATTCACTTTCGGATTGGTTGGGCCGGTATATCTACAACTTGTTCATACGCGGCATCATTGACGGCGCACCTGGGGATGCGACATTCAATAGTTTCACTTGGATGTTGTTTCGCGCGGTTGACAAGAGGGAATGGCCGTCCGAAGACGAACTCCCTGCGGATATCGGCATTTATCGGGGCTTGTTCACTAGCGCCGATTCGATCTCGATGAGCAATGCGGCAGCCGCAATATGCGAAGGCGTCGAATCTGCACGACTGGACGGCAAGCTCAATGCCGATGGCGAGCATTCGATCTACGAGTATGACCCTTGGGGTCTCTTTCCACTGGACATCCTGGCGCTTTGCCTCGTCCGCGAGCAGATAACCGGAGCATATTTTTCACCCGGATCCACACACACCTTGCTTGAGCCGCCATTTGTTTCGTTCCCCACGCTCAGCGAGAGTTACGAAGATGACTTGACGAGCTTGTTGACTGCTGAATGCGAAAAGCGATTTGGCAAGGGATGGCAGCCTTGGCCGCAGCTTCCCCGGTTGGAACCGCAGTAGGCTCGCGCTATCGAGCGGAAGCGGCAGCTTCTGGCCGGGTGCGGAGCCCAAAAACTGTAAATCTTGAGTTCCACCGGTGGATCAGCGTGCAACCGGCGGCAGCTCCCCTAAACTGGCGTCTGTTTTTCAATTGAACTCCATAAATAGGACCGCTCTGAGATGCCGGGGAACGCCAAGACAGCCGCACAACAACGCGATGAACTGCACAGGGTTTTGCACCAGCATGCCCATCGCTACTACGTGCTGGACGACCCCAGCGTTCCCGACGCCGAATACGACAGGCTGTTCAGGGAACTGCAGGAACTCGAGGCAGCCCATCCCGAACTGCTGACGCCGGACTCGCCGACCCAGCGCGTGGGCGGCAAGCCGCTGGACCAGTTCGCCAGCGTGCGCCACAAGGTGCCCATGCTCAGTATTCGCACCGAGACCGATACCGAGGCCACGGGCGCGCAGAACTTCGACACCCGCGTGCGCAAGGAACTGGGCCTGGCCGAGTCCGACCCGCCGGTCGAGTACGTGGCCGAGCTCAAGTTCGACGGCCTGGCCATGAGCTTGCGCTATGAGAACGGCATCCTGGTGCAGGCCGCCACGCGCGGCGACGGCGAGGTTGGCGAGGACGTCACGCAGAACATACGCACCATCAACCAGATTCCTTTGCGCTTGCCGGCCGATGCACCTGCCGTGATGGAGGTGCGAGGCGAGGTTTACATGCGCCGCGCCGACTTCGAGGCACTCAACGAAAAGCAGCGCGAGAAGATCGCGCAAGGCGCAAAAGGCGAAAAAACCTTCGTCAACCCGCGCAATGCGGCGGCCGGTGGCGTGCGCCAGCTGGACCCGGCCATGGCCGCGCAGCGGCGCCTGAGCTTTTTTGCCTACGGCCTGGGCGAGGTCACGCCGGCGGAGGAGGGCGGCCCGGCTTTCGAAACCCATTTCCAGATGCTGCTGACGCTCAAATCCTGGGGTTTTCCGGTGGCGTCGCAGACGCAGCTCGCTCAGGGCGCGCCCGAGCTGATCGCCTTTCACGAAGCCATGGGCCGGCAGCGCGACAGCCTGCCCTACGACATCGACGGCGTTGTCTACAAGGTCAACAGCCTGGCGCTGCAAAAGAAGATGGGGTTTGTCACGCGCGAGCCGCGCTGGGCCGTGGCGCACAAATACCCGGCCCAGGAACAGCTCACCACCGTGCAGGCCATCGAGGTGCAGGTCGGGCGCACCGGCAAGCTCACGCCGGTGGCGAAGCTGGCGCCGGTGTTTGTCGGCGGCGTGACCGTGACCAACGCCACACTGCACAACGAGGACGAGGCGCGCCGCAAGGATGTGCGCGTGGGCGACACAGTCATCGTGCGCCGCGCGGGCGATGTGATCCCTGAAGTTGTCGGCGTGTTACCGGATAAACGTGTTGAGGGCGCGTTGCAATTCACCATGCCGCGCAAATGCCCTGTCTGCGGCTCTGACGCCGTACGCGAAGAAGGCGAAGCCGATTACCGTTGCACCGGCGGCCTGTTCTGCGGGGCCCAGCGCAAGGAAGCCATCCTGCATTACGCGCACCGGCGCGCCGTCGAGGTCGAAGGACTGGGCGACAAGCTGGTCGAGCAACTGGTGGACGCCAACATCATCCGGACCTTGCCCGACCTTTACAAACTGGGCCTCACGGCCCTGGCCGGCCTGGACCGCATGGCCGAAAAATCGGCCAACAACCTGCTCGAGGCGCTGGAAAAATCCAAGCAGACCACCTTGCCGCGTTTCCTGTTCGGCCTGGGCATACGCCATGTCGGCGAAGCCACGGCCAAGGAGCTGGCGCGCCACTTCGGCAAGCTCGACACCATCATGGACGCGACCGAGGAGCAGTTGCTGGAAGTCAGTGACGTGGGCCCTATCGTCGCCCAAAGCATACGCACTTTCTTTGAACAGCCGCACAACCGCGAAGTGGTCGAGCAGCTGCGCGCTTGCGGCGTGACCTGGGAGGAGGGTGAGCCCGCCGCACGCGCTCCGCAGCCGCTGTCGGGCAAGACCTTTGTCATCACCGGCACCTTGCCCACCCTGAGCCGCGACGAGGCCAAGGATCGGGTGGAGGCTGCGGGCGGCAAGGTGGCCGGCTCGGTCAGCAAAAAGACCGATTTCGTCGTGGCGGGCGAGGAGGCCGGCAGCAAGCTGGCCAAGGCACTGACGCTGGGTGTGCCCGTGATAGAGGAAGCGGCCTTGCTGGCCATGCTGGCCGGGCCGTCCGAGTGATGTTTCCTGACGATCTTCTCATGCTGAGCCAGGGCTGCCGCGGGGCCAGCACCACGAGGTAGCTGTCTCCGGCCTCGGCTTACATGGCGTTACCGGGGTTTGCACGCCGGACGTCAGGCCGGCTGCCCTCGCCGGACGTTGAAAAGACCTGTACACACAGGAGCTTTTCCATGAATAACAAACGTTTGCCCGCCTTGCTGGCCGCCGCCGGCTTTGCCGCCTTGCTGTCCGGCTGTGTGGTGGCGCCGATTGCCCCGCGCCCCGTGGCGGTCTATCCGGCTCAGCCCGTCTACGTCGAACCTGCTCCGGTCGTGGTGGCTCCGGGCTACTATCGCGGCTGGGGCTACAGGCACTGGCGTTAGAGCCGCTCAAAACCCTCCTGGTGTTGTTGCGCCGCCTTGCCAGGACCGCTTCGCTGGGTTTGTGAGCGGCTCCAAGTCATACCCAAACGAGCCTCGCGCCGCCATAATCGGCGCATGACCATTCGCGAAATCCTCAAGATGGGCGACCCCCGGCTGTTGCGGGTTGCCCAGCCCGTCACCGCCTTCGACACCGATGAGCTGCACCAGCTGGTCTCGGATATGTTCGACACCATGCGGGCCGTCAACGGCGCGGGCCTGGCGGCGCCGCAGATAGGCGTGGACCTGCAACTGGTGATTTTCGGCACCGACGCGGTAAACCCGCGTTACCCCGACGCGCCGCTGGTGCCGCGCACGGTACTGCTCAACCCGGTGATCAAGCCCCTGGGCCCCGAGGAGGAAGAGGGCTGGGAAGGCTGCCTCTCGGTGCCCGGGCTGCGCGGTGTGGTGCCGCGGTTTTCGCGCATCCACTATGCCGGTTTTGACCAGTACGGCGATGCGATAGAACGCACGGTGGAGGGCTTTCATGCGCGTGTGGTGCAGCATGAGTGCGACCACCTGATAGGCACGCTCTACCCCATGCGCATCCGCGACTTCAGCCGCTTCGGTTTTACCGAGGTGCTGTTTCCCGGGCTGGACGCATCCGACGACGACTGAATACCGGCCCAGGGGCTACACTGGCCACGGTTGAGGGCTATTTCGCCCCGTTTGAGCGTGTTGTACGCAAGGAAAGTTTTCCGCATGCCGCACGCTCCCGTCCCCGGGGTGGTTCCCGCCGCCGGAACCGCCCCTTCGTCGTCCTACCAGCTCAAGTATGAAACCGTGTGCGGCAGCGGCGAAGACCTGCAACTGCGCTCGTTGTTGGACCGGCAGCAATTCCACGATCCGCTGGGTGAGGCCGAGCGCGAGGGCATTTCTTCCTCGGCCTGGCCGCTGTTCGGGCTGCTTTGGCCCTCGGGCCGGGTGCTGGCCCATGCCATGCTGACCTTCGAGCTGGAAGGCAAGCGCATCCTGGAACTGGGCTGCGGCCTGGCGCTGGCCAGCCTGGTGGTCCACAGGCGCGGCGGCAACATCACCGCCAGCGATTGCCATCCGCTGGCGGCGGAGTTCCTGCTGGAAAATCTCAAGCTCAACCAACTGCCCGCGATGAAGTACCAGACCGGCAACTGGTCGCGGGCCAACCCCCTGCTGGAGCGCTTTGACCTGATCATAGGCAGCGACGTGCTTTACGACCGCGGCCAGCCCGAGGCGCTGTCGCGTTTCATCGAGCTGCATGCGCAGCCGCGGGTCGAGGTGCTGATCGTGGACCCGGACCGGGGCAACCGGGCCAGCTTCAATCGCAGGATGGATGGGCTGGGCTATTCACGCACCGAGACGCGTGTGACGCAACTGCCGGCCGGCGGCAGCTACAAGGGCCGCCTGTTGCAGTACTTGCGGGCTTGAAACTCAGGTATTGAGCGCTTCGAGCAGTTCGGTCTCGATCGCGATCTGCGCCTTGTTGTGCTGCAGTTCGGGGCCGTCGATCAAAAACGTGTCTTCCACGCGCTCGCCCAGGGTGCTGACCTTGGCCAGCTGCAGGTTGATGCGATGGCGTGCCAGCACCCGCGCGATGCGGTACAGCAGCCCGACACGGTCGCTGGCCGAGACGCTGAGCAGCCAGCGCTGGGCTTTTTCGTCGGGCCGCAGGTCCACGCGCGGCGCGATCGGGAAGCTCTTGACCCGGCGCGACACGCGGCCCTTGCCCGGCGGGGGCAGGGGGCCGGGCTCCTCGATGGTGCGGTCCAGGTCGGCCTCCACCATGGCCGCGAGTTCGCGGTAGTGGTCGGTCAGCGTCGGGCTGACGACCTGGAAGGTGTCCAGCGCATAGCCGTTTTGCGCGGTGTGGATCTTGGCATCCAGAATGCTGAAACCGGCTTCGTCAAAGTAGCCGCAGATGCGTGCGAACAGGTCGGGCGCGTCCGGCGTGTAGACCAGCACCTGCATGCCCTCGCCGGCCGAGGAGCGGCGCGCGCGCACCACTGCCTTGGCCTTGCCGACGTGGCGCGAGAGCTGGCGTGCGTGCCAGGCGATGTCGGAGGCTTCGTGGCGCATGAAATAGCTGACATCCAGCGTGTCCCACAGCGTCTTGTGCGCCTCGAAGGGCTCGGCATGCAGGGCCAGGATGGTCAAAGCCTCGCGCTTGCGGGCTTCGACCTCAGCATCCGCGTCGGGCGCGCGGCCGCCCAGCACGCGCAGGGTGTAGCGGTACAGGTCCTCGAGCAGCTTGCCTTTCCACGCGTTCCACACCTTGGGGCTGGTGCCGCGTATGTCGGCCACCGTGAGCAGGTAGAGCGCCGTCAGGTAGCGCTCGTTGCTCACACGCTTGGCGAAGGCCGCGATGACTTCAGGGTCGCTCAAGTCTTCCTTCTGGGCGATGCGGCTCATGCTCAGGTGCTCGCCGACCAGGAATTCGATCAGCCTGGCGTCCTCGGCCGCGATGCCGTGCTGGCGGCAGAACACATGGACGTCCTTACAGCCCAGCTCGGAATGGTCGCCGCCGCGGCCCTTGGCGATGTCGTGGAACAGCGCGGCGATGTACAGAATCCAGGGCTTGTCCCAGCCGCCCGCCAGCTGCGAGCACATCGGGTACTCGTGCGAGTGCTCGGCCATGAAAAAGCGCCGCACATTGCGCAGCACCATCAGGATGTGCTGATCCACCGTGTAGACGTGGAACAGGTCGTGCTGCATCTGCCCGACGATCTTGCGGAAGATCCAGAGGTAGCGGCCCAGCACCGAAGTCTGGTTCATCAGCCGCATGGCATGGGTGATGCCCTCGGGCTGCTGCAGGATGCGCAGGAAGGTCGCGCGGTTGACCGGGTCCTTGCGGAAGCCGGCGTTCATCAGGCCGCGGGCGTTGTAGAGCGCGCGCAGGGTGCGCGCCGACAGGCCTTTGATGCCGACAGTGGTTTCGTAGAGCAAAAAGGTCTCGAGGATGGCGTGCGGCTCGCGCGCGTACAGGTCGTCGCTAGCCACCTCCAGCATGCCGGCCTTGTCGCAAAAGCGCTCGTTGATGGGCCGCAGCGGGTAGGTGTTGGGGTTCAGGCGCTCCTCGATGTTGAGCAGCAGGATCTGGTTGAGCTGGGTCACGGCCTTGGCGGCCCAGTAGTAGCGCTTCATCAGCGCCTCGCTGGCGCGGCGCGGCAGCTTGCTGCCGTCGTCGGCCTCGGCCGAATAGCCGAAGGACTCGGCCACGGCGGTCTGCAGGTCGAACACCAGGCGGTCTTCGCGCCGTCCGGCGATCAGGTGCAGGCGCGCGCGTATCAGGCTTAGCAGGGCTTCATTGGCCTTGATCTGCCGCACCTCAAAGGCCGTGGCCAGGCCCTTACGTGCCAGGTCGTCCCAGGACTTGCCCAGGCCGGCGGCGCGCGCCACCCAGAGGATCACCTGCAGGTCGCGCAGGCCGCCCGGCGACTCCTTGCAGTTGGGCTCCAGCGAGTAGGGTGTGTTCTCGAACTTGTTGTGGCGCTGGCGCAGCTCCAGCGTCTTGGCCACGTAAAAAGCCTGTGGATCCAACACGGCGGCCAGGCGTTTTTGCAGCTGCTGGAAGTTCTTTTTGGCGCCGGCGACCAGGCGCGCCTCCAGCAGCGAGGTCTGCACCGTGACATCTTTGGAGGCTTCCTCCACGCAATCGGATGCCGTGCGCACGCTGGAGCCGATTTCCAGGCCGACGTCCCAGCAGGCGCCTATGAAGCGCTCGATCTTGGCCTTCAGTGCCGGGTCGGCGTCGACATCGGTGTGGTCGGGCAGCAGCAGCAGCACGTCCACGTCAGAGTGTGGGAACAGTTCGCCGCGGCCGAAACCGCCCGCGGCGACCAGGCAGGCCGCGGCCGGAAAGCCGGCGCCTTCCCAGAGCGCCTGCAGCGTGGCATCGGTGTGGCGGGCGAATTTTTGCAGCAGGCTGTGGATGCCGCGCGAGGACGCGCCGCTGGCGGCCAGCGATGCCAGCAGGGCGGCTTTGCCGGCCTTGTACTGCTCACGCAGCTGGGGCAGGCCGGTCATTGCCGTAGAGGCCGTGTCAGGGGACGCGCGCGGCACGGGCATGGAGGCCATGGGGGCGCCGCTCAGGCGCTGACCGTGGCCTGGACCGGGCTTTGCTGCGGCACAAAGGCCGGAATCGCCGGGCTGCCGGCCGACAGGGTCAGCACCTCGTAGCCGGTTTCGGTCACCAGGATGGTGTGCTCCCACTGGGCGGACAGCGAATGGTCGCGCGTCACGATGCTCCAGCCGTCTTTTTCGGGACCGTCCTTGATGTCGCGCTTGCCGGCGTTGATCATGGGCTCTATGGTGAAGGTCATGCCGGGAACCAGCTCTTCGAGCGTGCCGGGGCGGCCGTAATGCAGCACCTGGGGTTCTTCATGGAAGTTTTTGCCTATGCCGTGGCCGCAGAACTCGCGCACCACCGAAAAGCCTTGTTTTTCGGCAAAGGTCTGGATCGCAAAGCCGATGTCGCCCAGCCGTACGCCGGGTTTGACGCGCATGATGCCCTGCCACATGGCTTCGTAGGTGATGTTGCACAGCCGCTTGGCGGCAATCGAGGCCTCACCGACCAGGTACATGCGGCTGTTGTCGCCGTGCCAGCCGTCCTTGGTGATGACGGTCACGTCGATATTGACGATGTCGCCCTTTTTGAGCGGCTTGTCGTTGGGAATGCCGTGGCAGACCTGGTGGTTGACCGAGGTGCACAGCGATTTGGGGTAGGGCACATAGCCCGGGGGGCCGTAGCCCAGGGTCGCGGGAATGGTGCCCTGGACCTGGGTCATGTAGTCGTGGGCCAGCCGGTCGATTTCATTGGTGGTCACGCCCGGTTTCACGAAGGGGGCCAGGTAGTCCAGTACCTCGGAGGCCAGCCTGCCGGCCAGGCGCATGCCTTCGATCCCAGCCGCATCTTTGTAAGTAATACTCATGGCCCTGATTATCCCACCGCTCCCGTGGGCATGCATTTTCAGCATGAGTGCAAGGGCCTTTGGGGTGTTTGGCCCGAATGGATAGCGAAACTTGCCCGGCTTTGGCGGCTCCTCGCCTGCCGACACCCCAGTCGCTGATAAAATTACGGGTTAACGCGAACCCCGCAAAGGCCGGCCACAAACAGGGCAACAGGCGCTTGCAGGTGGTGTTAAACCCCCAGCCATGAGCTGCCTACTTCCCACTACAAGGCCACCGCTACCGTGACCCTGCACCTGACGACTTTTGAGGGCGAACCCCACGGGATCAGCGCCCTCAGCGACTTCCGCGTCCAGCAACTCCTTCCCCGCCTGCAAGCCATCCACGACAAGATCGTCGGCATCAGCGCCCGCTTTGTGCATCTGGTGGCGACCGAATCGCCGCCATCAGAGGCCGCCAAAGCCCAGCTCGCGGCGCTGCTCAGCTACGGCGAGCCTTGCGCGCCGGCCGCCGGCAAGGAGGGCGATGCCCTGGTCTTTATCGTCTCGCCACGTTTCGGTACCGTCTCGCCTTGGGCTTCCAAGGCCACGGATATTGCCCACAACTGCGGCCTGGCCGTCAAGCGCGTGGAGCGCATCACCGAATACCGCGTCACACTGAAAACCGGTTTTTTCAGCAAGACGGCCCTGAGCGCCGCCCAGCGCGAGCAGGTCGCCGGCCTGCTGCACGACCGCATGACCGAAAGCGTGATGTTCGATCGCGCGGAAGCCGCGGGCCTGTTCACCGAGCTGCAGGGCGCGCCGCTGCAGACCATAGACGTGCTGGCCGGCGGCAAGGCCGCGCTCGAAAAAGCCAATGCCGAGTTCGGCCTGGCGCTGGCCGCCGACGAGATCGACTACCTGGTCAATGCCTTCACGCAATTGAAGCGCAACCCGACCGACGTCGAGCTCATGATGTTCGCCCAGGCCAACAGCGAGCACTGCCGCCACAAGATTTTCAACGCCGATTTCACGATTGACGGCGTGCCGCAGGAAAAAAGCCTGTTCGGCATGATTCGCAACACCGAAAAGCTGCATCCCCAGCACACGGTGGTGGCCTATTCGGACAATGCCTCCGTCATGGAGGGCTACAAAAGCCAGCGCTTTTACGCCACGCCGGACGCCACCGGCCGCCAGACCTACAGCGCCACCGAGGACGTGCAGATGCACGTGCTCATGAAGGTCGAGACGCATAACCACCCCACGGCGATTTCGCCATTCCCGGGCGCTTCCACCGGCGCCGGCGGCGAGATCCGCGATGAGGGCGCGACCGGCCGCGGCTCCAAGCCCAAGGCGGGTTTGACGGGCTTTACGGTGTCCAGGCTGTTTGACGATGCTGCCACGTCTTATGGCAAGCCCGAGCACATCGCCAGCCCACTGCAAATCATGACCGAGGGCCCACTGGGCGGCGCGGCCTTTAACAACGAGTTCGGCCGGCCTAACCTTGCCGGCTATTTCCGCGAATACGAGCAGACCGTGGCCGGCCAGCGCTGGGGTTACCACAAGCCCATCATGATCGCGGGCGGCGTCGGCACGATTGACGCGGCTTTGACCAAGAAGATTCTGTTCCCGGCCGGCACCTTGCTGATCCAGCTGGGCGGACCCGGCATGCGCATCGGCATGGGTGGCAGCGCCGCCAGCTCCATGGCCTCGGGCGCAAACGCGGCCCAGCTTGACTTCGACTCGGTGCAGCGCGGCAACCCTGAAATCGAACGCCGGGCCCAGGAAGTCATCAACCAGTGCGCCCAACTGGGCGCGGCCAACCCCATCCTGGCCATCCACGACGTGGGCGCCGGCGGCTTGTCTAATGCCTTCCCGGAACTCGTCAACGACGCCGGGCGCGGCGCGAAGTTCGACCTGCGCGCCGTGCCGCTCGAAGAAAGCGGCCTTTCGCCCAAGGAAATCTGGAGCAACGAAAGCCAGGAACGCTATGTGATGGCGGTCGCGCCTGAGTCGTTGCCGCAGTTCCAGGCTTTCTGCGAACGCGAGCGCTGCCCGTTTGCCGTGATTGGTGTCGCCACCGAAGAAAAACAGCTGGTACTGTCCGACAAGGACACCGCGGCGCCCGTCGACATGCCCATGAATGTGCTGCTGGGCAAACCGCCCAAGATGCACCGCGACGTGAAAACCGTCAAGCACACGCTCAAGCCTATAGACCTGACCGGCGTGGACCTGCAAAAAAGTGCGATTGCCGTGCTGAGCCACCCCACGGTCGCTTCCAAGCGCTTTTTGATCACCATAGGCGACCGCACCGTGAGCGGCCTCACGCACCGTGACCAGATGGTCGGGCCCTGGCAGGTGCCGGTGGCCGATTGCGCCGTCACGCTGGCTGACTACAGCGGTTTTGCCGGCGAGGCCATGAGCATGGGCGAACGCACGCCGCTGGCCACCGTCAACGCGGCGGCCTCAGGCCGCATGGCGGTCGCCGAGGCCATCACCAACCTGCTGGCCGCGCCGATTGAGCTGCCGCGCGTCAAGCTCTCGGCCAACTGGATGGCCGCCTGCGGCGAGCCCGGCCAGGATGCCGCACTGTACGAAACCGTCAAGGCCGTGGGCATGGAGCTGTGCCCGGCGCTGGGCGTGTCGATTCCCGTCGGCAAGGACTCCTTGTCCATGCGCACCGTGTGGAGCGAGGGCGATACCGGCAAAAAGGTCACCTCGCCGGTCTCCCTGATCGTGAGCGCCTTCGCCACGCTGCCCGACGTGCGCGGCACGCTGACGCCGCAGCTGGACCGTGACGAGGCCGACAGCACGCTGATCCTGGTTGACCTGGGCAAGGGCAAAAACCGAATGGGCGGCTCCATCCTCGCGCAGACGCTGGACAAGGAAGAGGGCGAAGTGCCCGACCTCGACGACCCCCAAGACCTGGTCAAGCTGGTCAATGCCATCAATGCGCTGCGCAAGCAAGGCAAGCTCATGGCCTACCACGACCGCAGCGACGGCGGCCTGTTCGCCGCGGTCTGCGAAATGGGTTTTGCCGGCAATGTGGGCGTGTCGCTCAATATCGACATGCTGCTGGTCGAAGGCGACGGCATTTCCGACAGCCGCATGGACACGGGCGACAGCAAGAACTGGGCAAGCCAGGTCGGCGCGCGCCGCGAAGAGCTCACGCTCAAGGCCCTGTTCAACGAAGAGCTGGGCGCCGTCATCCAGGTGGCGACTTCCGCGCGCAACGAAGTCATGCAGACTCTGCGCGAGCACGGCCTCGCCAAATTCAGCCATTTCATCGGCAAGACCCGCCCGCAGCACGCCTCGCTGGAAGTTGGCAAGGGTGAAATCCAGGTCTGGCGCGACACCAAGGCCGTGTTCTCGGCCAAACTGCAGGACCTGCACCAGGTCTGGGACTCGGTCAGCTGGAAGATCTGCCAGCAGCGCGACAACCCCGACTGCGCCAACGCCGAACACGCGGCCGCCGGCGATCCCGCCGACCCCGGTCTGCATGTGCAACTGACGTTTGACTCGGCCAAAGTACCGGCGGCGCCCGCGCTCAACCTGTCGGCACGGCCGCGTGTGGCGGTGCTGCGCGAGCAGGGCGTCAACTCGCACATGGAAATGGCCTACGTCTTCACCGAAGCTGGTTTTGAAGCCTGCGACGTGCACATGACCGACCTGCAGAGCGGCCGTGCCAAGCTCGCCGACTTCAAGGGCATCGTCGCCTGCGGCGGCTTCAGCTATGGCGACACCCTGGGAGCCGGCGTGGGCTGGGCGCGTTCCGTGACCTTCAACCCGGTGCTGTCCGAGGAATTCAAGGCCTTTTTCGCGCGCCAGGACACCTTCGGCCTGGGCGTGTGCAACGGCTGCCAGATGTTCGCCGAGCTGGCCGACATCATTCCGGGCGCCGAGGCCTGGCCGCGTTTCACCACCAACCGCAGCGAGCGCTTCGAGGCGCGCCTGAGCATGGTCGAGGTGCTGGAATCGCCCAGCATCTTCCTTAAGGGCATGGCCGGCAGCCGCCTGCCGATCGCGGTCGCGCACGGCGAGGGCTATGCCAACTTCGCCTTCCGGGGCGACGCCTCCAAGGCGATTGCCGCGATGCGTTTTACCGACAACCACGGCCAGCCGACGGAGGCCTACCCGGCCAATCCCAACGGCAGCGCCAGCGGCCTGACGGGCGTGACCACGGCCGACGGCCGCTTCACGGCCATGATGCCGCACCCCGAGCGCGTGTTCCGCAATATCCAGAAAAGCTGGACCTCAGGCAGCCCCAGCGAGCGCAGCCCGTGGATGAGCCTCTGGCACAACGCGCGCAAGTGGGTAGGCTGATCGTCAACAACGCAGATGGGGGATGTCCATGAACCGGTTGTTTAAAAACATTTTCATTGCCGTCCTGTCCGGATTGCTCGCCTGCGGCGCCATCGCCGCCGACATGCGCGTGGCGCTGCCCGAGCGGCCGGCACTGATCATTCCGCTTCCCGTGGGCTGGCGCGGCCAGGTGCGGCGCGCCGCGCCTGAGCTGCCGCCCACCGTCCTCCTGTCGTCCATCACCGAAAAAAACTTCCAGATTCTGGTGACGCCCATATGGTCGGCGCGTGCCGACGCCAAGCCGCTGACGCCGGAGTTCCTGCGCGCGATGGTGGCGGCCGCTGCCGAGAAGGCCAAGCCGCAGGCTGTCGAGGCGGAGCTTCCCGTGCGTGAGCTGTCGGGCCAGGGCCTGTCCGGCGCCTACTTCTCGGCCACCGACCGGGCGCCCAAGTCCGGGGAATACCGCAACCTGACCCAGGGAATGGTCGCGATCGGTGAGCTGCAGGTGGGCTTCACCATCCTGAGTAACGGCGACGCGGCGGCGGTCAATGTGCCCGCGCTGCAGATGCTGCAATCCCTGCGGCGGGAGTGATTCCCGGGCGCTAGCGGCCGGGCGGCGCGACCGCCGCTCCCTGGATTCCGTGTCGCGCCAAGGCCTGCGCCACAAAACCCGAGGTCTTCATCTCTTCAATGAAGGACTCGAGGTAGCGCGCTCCGGCCTCACGCCCCTTGGGCAGGCCCATGGCCTGGTTGATCACCATAAAGCGCCCCGGCAGCAGGCGCAGGCCGGGCAGGCGTTTGGCGTCGGCTTCCAGCTGCTGCTTGACGCCCGCCGCCACTTCCAGGTTCTGCGCGACCATGACGTCGCTCACCGCCGGTGAGGTCGGGGCCTTCACCAGCCTGGCAGCCTTGAGTTCACGGCTCAGGTACAGGTCATAGGCGCTGCCATTGCCGACCACGACGCGGTTGCCCGCCTGGTCCACCTCTTCGTTGCGGCGTATCGGCGAGTCGTTTCGCACCAGGTAGGCCCCCTCGATGATGACGTAGGGCGGCGTCTGCAGCATGTCGGCGCCGCGCACCGGGTCTATCGCGACAAAGGCAATATCGACCTGCGCGTCCCTGACCGCTTCGACCACCTTGCCGGCCGACGTGAAGGTCACCAGTTCAACGGGTACGCCCAGCCGCCTGCCGAGTTCGCGCGAGAGGTCCACCGACACGCCGCGCGGCTCGCCGCTGGCGGCATCTTTCATCGCCAGGATGGGGTTGCCAAAATTGATGGCGGCTTTGAGCTTGCCGGAGGGCGCCAGCTCGGCCACGGGCGCCGGCGGCGCGGTGGCGCAGGCCGTCAGCGCAAAAGCGGCCAATGCGACAAGCCACCACAAGCCGTGCATGCGGGTGGAGGGTGAAAAAGCAGGGCGCTTGGGCATGAGGTCTCCAGAAGGTGTGAGCCATTGGAACGACCGTCGCCACCGGCGTCAATCGGCAATTCGCCCCATCTGCTGGGCTCCAAGAAAAAAAGCAGCCCAAAGGCTGCTTTTCTCAGGAAGGCGGGACGGGCAGGGTGCCCGCGGCGCTGTGCCGCTTATTCGACCTTGGCTTTTTTGCGCAGGTCGGCCTGGAAGGCGGCCAGTTTTTGCTGCTGCATCGACTGGGCAATCTGCGGCTTGACTTCGTCATACGAAGGCAGTTGCGCCGCGCGGATGTCGTCGACACGAATGATGTGGTAGCCGAACTGGGTTTTCACCGGGGTTTCGGTGGTCTGGCCCTTGCCCAGCTTGCCCAGCGCTTCGCTGAATTCAGGCACGTAGCTGGAAGGGTTGGCCCAGTCCAGGTCGCCGCCCTTGGCGCCGGATCCGGGGTCCTTGGACTTCTTCTTGGCGATCTCGTCGAACTTGCCGCCTTTTTTCAGGCTGGCGATGATTTCCTTGGCTTCGGCTTCTTTTTCCACCAGGATGTGGCGTGCCTTGTATTCCTTGCCGCCATTGGCCTCGGCGAACTTGTCGTACTCGGCCTTCATTTCTGCCTCCGTGACCGGGTTGTTCTTCTGGTAGTCGGCGAACAGCTCGCGGATCAGGATGGTCTGGCGCGCCAGCTCCATTTGCACCTTGACGTCCTCGCTCGTGGAGAGGCCGCGTTTTTCGGCTTCCTGCATGAAAACCTCGCGCGCGATTACTTCCTCGCGCAGTTGGGCCTCCATGTCCGGGGTCACGGGCCGGCCCGACTTGGCGACCTGCTGCGCCAGCGAGTCCAGGCGGGTCTTGGGAACAGCCTTGCCGTTGACGATGGCGAGGTTTTGCGCCAGGACGCCTTGGGCGCCCAGGGCCAGCAGGGCCGCAACAGCGGTAGCCAGTACAAATTGTTTCTTCATGGTGTCTTGCAGTCCTTTGGTGAATGCTTGGGTTAGCGTCTGGATGGTGCCTGGCCTTCGCGGCCGGAGTGACGGAGGCGCCGCGGATTTCAGGGTGACTCGACGATCTCGATCGCCAGGGCATGCAGGCCTTGGTCAATGAAATTTTGCAGTGCATCATACACAAGGCGGTGGCGCGCCACCCGGCTTTGGCCGGTAAAGAGCGGGCTCGCGATGCGGATGCGGAAGTGGCTGCCGTAGCCCTCGGCATTGGCGCCCGAATGCCCGGCATGGGCGGCGCTTTCATCGAGCACCTCCAGCTTTGTGGGCTGCAGCCGCGCCCGCAGCTGCAGTTCTATGTCATGGGCGCGCACGGGCAGGGCGCTGGAAACGCCGGCCATCATGGCGTGGTGCCGGGTTTGATGTGTTTGTTGAGGTAAACCGCCTGCGCCAGCACAAACACCACCATCAGGCCCAGGCCGCCGAAGAGCTTGAAATTGACCCAGGTGTCGGTGGAGAAGGTGAAGGCCACCCACAGGTTGAGCAGGCCCATGACGGCAAAAAAGCCGATCCAGCTGAAATTGACGGCACGCCAGATGGCGTCCGGCAGCTCCATCTGCGCACCCATCAGCGACTTGATGCCGTTTTTCTTGAAGACCAGCTGGCCGACCAGCAGGGCGCTGCCCATGACCCAGTAGAGCACGGTGGGCTTCCACTTGATGAAGTTTTCACTGTGGAAATAAATTGTGGCGCCGCCCAGCACCGTGACCAGCGCCAGGCTGACCCACAGCATGGTGTCCACTTTTTTGCCGCGTACCTTGAGCCAGAGAATTTGCGCCAGCGTGGCGATGATCACCACCACGGTGGCCAGCAGTACGGGTGCTTCCGATGGACCGACCACGCCGCCCGAGACCATAAAACCCAGCCAGTCGGTGGCCGTGCTGGCTGCCCAGTCCTTGTGGCCTTCGGCGTACTTGAACATGCCGAAAAACAGGACGATGGGTAAAAAGTCGAAAAGAAGTTTCATGTGCTGATTATCTGGCCTAAGCGCAGGCCCTTGAACGATCCCCAGCCGGGCGCGCGGCCCGGCCCCATGCTTTCCGTGCGCCTTCAGGCTTTGGGTTTGAAATCGAGGGAGGCCGAATTCATGCAATAGCGCAGGCCGGTTGGCGTCGGCCCATCCGGGAACACATGGCCCAGGTGGGCGCCGCAGCTGGCGCACACCGTTTCGGTGCGCACCATGCCGTGCTTGCGGTCCACGATTTCCTCGATCGCGCCCGGCACGGCTTCCTCGGAAAAGCTGGGCCAGCCGCAGCCGGCGTCAAATTTGGTTTCGGAGTCGAACAGCTTGGCGCCGCAGCAGATGCAGTGGTAACTGCCGTCGGCCCAGACGGCTTCGTACTTGCCGGTGTAGGGGCGCTCGGTAGCGGCGTGGCGGGTGACTTCAAAGGCGGCCGGTTCGGCCCCTTTTTCGGCCAGCAGGGCTTTCCATTCGGCGTCGGTTTTCTGGATCTTGGCGCTCATATTCCGGGTCCTGTGGTGTGGCTTTGATGTTACGAACTGCAACTAATTTCAATCGATGAAGCCCAGTCGGGCGGGAAACCGGCAAAACTCTCATGGCCGGGATGCTCCTCACATGGGGATTGCAGCAGGGCAAGCAAGGTATCGACACCCGAAAAGTCTTTTAGTTTCGCCGCGCGTATGGCTTCTTCGCCCAGGTGGTTGCGCAACACGAATTTCGGGTTGCTCCTGTGCATCAGGCCGGCCCGCAGCCCCTGGTCCGCGCCGGCCAGCCGCCGCGAATAGTCCTGCGCCCAGGGGTTGAAGGATTCGCGGTCGAAGAACAGGTCACGCACCGGCTCATGGCCGCTTTGCGGCGTGAAACCATTCAGGCGCCGCCAGAAGATGCTGTAGTCGACCTTGTTGGCGGCCAGCAGCTTGAAGCAGTTGTCCACCAGGACCTTGTCATCCGGCTGCTCGTCTGCCAGGCCCAGCTTGGTGCGCATGCGGGCGTACAAGGCGTCGGGAAACAAGGTCTTGTAGGGCTCCAGTGCGGCCAGGGCCAGTTCCTGCTCGCCTATCAGCGGCAACAGGGCCTGCCCCAGGCAGAACAAATTCCAGTAGGCCATATTCGGCTGGCGGTTGTAGGCATAGCGGCCCTGGGCGTCCGAGTGGTTGCAGATGTGGTTGGGGTCGAAGGCGTCGAGGAACTGGAAGGGGCCGTAGTCTATGGTCAGCCCCAGGATGCTCATGTTGTCGGTGTTCATCACGCCGTGGCAAAAGCCCACGGCCTGCCAGGCCGCCATCAGGTGGGCCGTGCGTTCGCTGACGGCTTCCAGCAGGGCCGCATAGGGCTGCGGCGCCTCGCGGCAATCGGGGTAAAAGCGGTCTATGACGTAGTCGGCCAGGGCCTTGAGCTGGGCATGCTGGCCGCTGTAGCTGAAGTGCTCGAAATGCCCGAAGCGGATAAAGCTGGGTGCGGTGCGCGTCACCACGGCGGCGGTTTCGATTTCCTCACGCCGCACCGGCGCGTCGGAGCCCGTGACGCACAGCGCCCGGGTGGTCGGGATGCCCAGGCCGTGCATGGCCTCGGAACACAAAAACTCGCGAATCGAGCTGCGCAGCACGGCCCGGCCGTCGCCCATGCGCGAATACGGGGTTTTGCCGGCGCCTTTGAGCTGGATTTCTTGCGGGCCGCCCGGGCTGTCTATCTCGCCCAGCAGCAGGGCCCGGCCGTCGCCCAACTGCCCGGCCCAGACGCCGAACTGGTGGCCGCTGTAGACGCTGGCCAGCGGCCGTGCGCCCGGCAGCAGGCGATTGCCCGTCAACGCCTCGAGTGTGTCAGCCGATTCCAGCCAGCTGTCCTCAAGCCCGAGCTCGCGCGCGAATGCGCGGCTCTTGCCCACCCAGTAGGGCGAGGGCAGGGGTGTGGGCTGAAGCTCGGTGTAAAAGTCCGGGCCCAGGGCGGCAAAGCTGTTGACCCAGTTCAGGCCGGGGGAGCCGGCCTGCGCCAATGTGTCTTCAGGCGTGTCGGTGGCGTGGAGTGCAGGGGTCATGACCTCATTGTGCTATTGCCCCAGTGCCTGTGCCGGGCTGGGGTTAAGCCTTGTCTTGCGTTGGCCGGCTGGCGTAGGCGGCCAGCGCCTGCTCATCGAGCAGGGCCACGCGGCCGAACTCCAGCGACACCAGGCCCAGCCCTTCCAGTGTTTGCAGCACGCGGTTGACGGTCTGGCGCGACAGGCCGGCCAGGTGGCCCAGTTCTTCCTGCGACAGCAGCAGCTTGCGCCGGCCTTGCCAGAACACCCGGCTCAGGTACAGCGCCACACGCTGCTCGGGCGCGCGCAGGCGGCCCGCCTCGATGATGGTCATGGCCTGGGCCAGGCGCCGGTTCAGGTGGGCGACCAGGTAGTGGTTGAAGTCCAGGGAACCGGCCAGCAGTTCGTCGAATTCGGCGCGCGGCAGGCACAGCAGTGTGGTGTCGCGCAGCGCGATCACGTCGTAGCGGCGCGGCTCGGTCTTGAGCGCTGAGCCTTCACCAAACCATTCGCCGTCGGGCACACCCAGGAAGGCCGACACCCGGCCTTCGGGCGAGGTGCTTTGCAGTTTCACCAGGCCCGACAGAACGGCATACCAGCCCTGGACCGGCGCGCCCGCGCCCAGCAGCACTTCGCCCTTGCGGCCGTCCAGCGTGAAGCTGCGCGCCAGCAAGCGCGCCTGGTGCTCCTGCGGCAGGCCGGGGAACCAGGGCTGGCCGCTGAGGAAGCGATGCGGCAAAGAGGCGAGGTCAAAGGGCATGGGTGTCATTGTCCTCCGGCTGCCGCACGGGGTATTTACCTAGGGTCTGCTAACGCTATTTATGCAAGATGCGTTGCGAGTCAAAAAGGCCTTGAGCAAGGCGCAAAACGCAGGCGGGGTGAACCCCGTCAAGGCTTTGCAACGCCGCGCAAGGCCTTTTTGATCGCAACCCGAAGGGAATGGGGTTAAAACGGCGCCACTGCGCGTTGCGCTCCTAACCCAGACGCCCGGTCTGGGCGTCGTCGCGCGCCTTGATTGGCACCGTTTTAACCCCATTCGCATTTGCATAAATAGCGTTAACAGACCCTAGAACCTGTCGGCCGGGCGACAGGCTTTGCCTTCCGCCCGCCAGGCGGCGACAGTAGGCTGGCCGGTGTCGCCAAGGCGCCGCCGCTGGGGACTTTCCCGAGGCCTGCGCGCAAGCCCCAGGGGTACCATGGCCGCGGAGAGATTTGATTCACCCATACGCCCACCGGGCAGGAAAGGAAAGCCGACGATGTTAGGTTTGATGCAAAGCCAGCCACTGCTGATTTCCGGTTTGATCGAATTCGCGGAGCGCCACCACGGCGACGCCGAAATCGTCTCGCGCCGCGTGGAAGGCGACCTGCATCGCTACAGCTACAAGGACATGGGCCGGCGCGCCCGCCGCGTCGCCAAGGCGCTGGACGGCCTGAAGCTGGCCTTCAGCGACCGGGTCGCCACGCTGGCCTGGAACGGCTACCGCCACCTGGAGCTGTATTACGGCGTGAGCGGCTCGGGCCGGGTGCTGCACACCATCAACCCGCGCCTGCACCCTGACCAGATCGCCTGGATCGCCAACCATGCCGAGGACCAGGTGCTGTGCTTCGACCTGAGCTTTTTGCCGTTGGTGCAGGCGGTGCACGCCCGTTGCCCGAACATCAAACACTACATTGCGCTGTGCGACGCCGACAAGCTGCCGGCCGACTCGGGCGTGCCTAACCTGCAAAGCTATGAAAGCTGGATAGGCGCGCAAAGCGCCGACTACGCCTGGCCCAGCTTTGACGAGAACACGGCTTCGAGCATGTGCTACACGAGCGGTACCACCGGCAACCCCAAGGCCGCGCTCTATAGCCACCGCTCCAGCACGCTGCATGCCTATGCGGCCGCGTTGCCCGACGTGATGTGCATCTCCGCGCGCGACGCCATCCTGCCCGTGGTGCCCATGTTCCACGTCAACGCCTGGGGCATTCCGTACTCGGCCGCGCTCACCGGCGCCAAGCTGGTGTTCCCCGGCCCGGCGCTGGACGGCAAGTCGATCTACGAGCTGATAGAGGCCGAGAAAGTCACCTATGCGGCCGGCGTGCCCACGGTGTGGCAGATGCTGCTGGGCCACATGAAGCCTGCGGGCCTGAAGTTCTCCACCTTGAAACGCACCGTCATAGGCGGCTCGGCCTGTCCGCCGGCCATGATCCATGCCTTCCGCGAGGACTACGGCGTGGAGGTGCTGCACGCCTGGGGCATGACCGAGATGAGCCCGCTGGGCACGCTGTGCACGCTCAAGAACAAGCACGACGCGCTGCCCGAAACCGAAAAAATGAAGATACGCCTCAAGCAGGGGCGCGCCATCTACGGCGTCGACATGAAAATCGTCGACGCCAATGGCGAGGAATTGCCCTGGGACGGCAAGGTCTTTGGCGACCTGTACGTCAAGGGGCCGTGGATCGTGCGCGAGTACTTCAAGGGCGAGGGCGGCGACCCGCTGGTGGACGGCTGGTTTCCCACGGGCGACGTCGGCACCATAGACCCCGACGGTTATTTGCAGATCACCGACCGCAGCAAGGACGTCATCAAGTCGGGCGGCGAATGGATCAGCTCCATCGAGATCGAGAACATCGCCGTGGCGCATCCGGCCGTGGCCATGGCCGCCTGCATAGGCGTGGCCCATCCCAAGTGGGATGAGCGCCCCATCATCGCGGTCGTCAAAAAGCCCGGCATGGATGTCACCCGCGACGAGTTGATCCGCTTCTACGACGGCAAGACCGCGAAATGGCAAATCCCCGACGACGTGGTTTTTGTCGACGCGATTCCGCTGGGCGCCACCGGCAAGATGCTCAAAACAAAACTGCGCGAGCTCTTGAAGGATTACAAATTGCCACAGTCATAAGTGTGGAAAAAAAGCGCGGCCGGTATTCAAACCAAGCAGGGGCCGCGGAACCGGCTTTGCCGGGCCGCAGGCGCAGCGGCCCCTCGGGGGCAGCGCACTACGTGAAGCGAGAAGCGTGGGGGTCACATCCGTGACATAGCGCTAGGGCATTCCCTGACGCAGTGCAGCATTAATTAACCTAACCTTTGCCGGTTCCCGTCAGGTTTCGTTCGCACATTCATAAATTTTCAGGAGACAAGGGATGACAACCCAAACCCGATTTTTCGCGCGGCATGCAGGCGTCGCCCTGGCGGTGTCCGCCATGTTTTACAGCGGCATGACACTGGCCCAGGCGCCAGCCAAGGCCGCCGCTCCGGCCAAAGCGGCCGTCGCCTCGCCCGCTGCCGGCGGCTCCGTGAACCTGAACCAGACCGTCAAGATCGCCTGGCTGGACCCGCTGTCCGGCCTGATGGCGGCGGTCGGCACCAACCAGCTCAAGGGCTTTCAGTTCCTGGCCGAGCAGTTCAGCAAAAAGAACAAGGCCGGCGTGAAGTTTGAAATCATCGGCATCGACAACAAGCTCAGCCCGCAGGAAACCACCAACGCGCTGAAGTCCGCCATCGACCAGGGCGCTCGCTACATCGTGCAGGGCAACGGCTCCGGCCCGGCGCTGGCCATCATGGACGCACTGTCCAAGTACAACGAACGCAATCCGGGCAAGGAAGTCGTCTACCTCAACTACGCCGCGGTGGACCCTGACCTGACCAACAGCAAGTGCGAGTACTGGCACTTCCGTCTGGATGCCGACACCTCCATGAAGATGGAGGCACTGACTGCCTTCATGAAGGAGCAGCCGGACATCAAGAAGGTCTACCTGATCAACCAGAACTACTCGCACGGCCAGCAGGTCGCCAAGTTCGCCAAAGCCAACCTTGCATCCAAGCGCCCCGACATCCAGATCGTCGGCGAAGACCTGCACCCGCTGGCCCAGGTGCGCGACTTCGCGCCCTACATCGCCAAGATCAAGCAGTCGGGCGCCGATACCGTGATCACCGGCAACTGGGGCTCGGACCTTTCGCTGCTGGTCAAAGCCGCCAACGAGGCGGGCCTGAACAACGTCAAGTTCTATACCTACTATGCCGGCGTCACCGGCACGCCGACCGCGCTGGGCGCGGGCTCGGCCGGGCGCGTCTACATGGTGGCCTACAACCACCTCAACATGGGCGGCGAGATCCAGCAGATCCAGGCCGACTACAAAAAGAAGTTCAACGACGACTTCTACACCGGCGCGATCTTCCACGCCTTCACCATCCTGACCGAAGCCATGGCCCAGACCAAGTCGACCGAGCCGGCCGTGGTGGCCAAGGCCATGGAAGGCCTGCGCTTCAAGAGCTTTAACGGCGACGTCGAGATGCGCAAGACCGACCACCAGCTGCAGCAGGGGCTTTACATCGACAAATGGGAAAAAGCCGGCGGCAAATACCCCTACGATGCCGAGAATACGGGCTACACCTTTGTGCCGGTCAAATACTATGAGCCCTATGTGGCCAGCACGCCCACTTCGTGCCAGATGAAGCGCCCGGGATGACACCGGCGTCCCGCTGACGGACCCAGGCCCGATCCGAGTTCGGGCCTTTTTTTCATCCGGCTTTTATTGCAACAGGCGCTTATCGATGAATCTGGAATCCTTCACCATCGCGATGCTCAACGGCCTCAGCTACGGCTTGCTGCTGTTCATGCTCAGTTCCGGCCTGACGCTGATCTTCAGCATGATGGGCGTGCTCAATTTCGCGCACGCGTCCTTCTACATGGTCGGCGCCTATATCGCCTACAGCACCTCGCAGGTCATAGGCTTTTGGTGGTCGCTGCTGGTGGCGCCGCTGCTGGTGTTTGCCATGGGCGCGGCCTTCGAGCGCTTTTGCCTGCGCAAGGTGCACAAGTTCGGCCATGTGCCCGAACTGCTGGTGACCTTCGGGCTGTCCTACCTGCTGCTGGAGCTGGTGCAACTGGTCTGGGGCCGCTCAGCCGTCAACTACGTGCTGCCCGAAGGCCTGCAAGGCCCGCTGTTCACGGTGTTCGGCACCAACTTCCCGAAATCGCGCGCCTTCATCATGTTCATCTCGCTGGCCATGCTGGCCGGCATCTGGCTGCTGCTCACACGCACCCGCATAGGCCTGGTGATCCAGGCCGCGCTCACCCATCCCGAAACGGTGGAGGCGCTCGGCCACAACGTGCCGCGTGTCTTCATGCTGGTTTTTGGCGGCGGCGCGGCGCTCGCCGGCCTGGCCGGCGTCATAGGCGGCAACACCTTCATCACCGAGCCCGCCATGGCCGGCTCGGTGGGCGCCATCATCTTTGTGGTCGTGGTGGTGGGCGGCATGGGCTCGCTGAGCGGCGCCTTCCTGGCCTCGCTGCTGATAGGCCTGATACAGACCTTCGCGGTGCAGATGGACCAGTCGCTGATGACCTTGCTGGCCCACTTTAACTACCGGGTGACGCCCGAGACCTTCGGCTACCCGCTGCTCAAGCTCACAATTTCGCAGGTGGGGCCGATATTGCCGTTCCTGTTCCTGGTGCTGATCCTGATCTTCAGGCCCAAGGGCTTGCTTGGTACGCGGGAAGGTTAAGGCAACAGCACATGTCCACCCCGTACTACCAATTCAAACCCTATAACGTCGGCCGCTGGCTGCTGTGGACGCTGTACGCGCTGCTGCTGATCGCCGCGCCGCTGATGTTCAAGAGCAGCCTGGCGCTGACCATGCTGTCGCAGGCCGGCTATCTGGTCATCATCTGCCTGAGCTACAACATCCTGCTGGGGCAGGGCGGCATGCTCAGTTTCGGCCATGCGGTCTATGCCGGGCTGGGCTCCTTCCTGGCCGTGCATGCGATGAACCTGGCCGGCAAGGGCTCGTTCTATATCCCGCTGTCGCTGATCCCGCTGGTGGGCGGCCTGTCGGGCCTGTTCTTCGCGGCGCTGCTCGGCTATGTCACCACCAAAAAGGCCGGCACCACCTTTGCCATGATCACGCTGGGCGTGGGCGAGCTGGTGTTCGCCATGTCGCTGATGTTCCCTGAGTTCTTCGGCGGGGAGGGCGGCATCACCACCAACCGGGCTTACGGCAAGCCGGTGTTCGGTATCAGCTTCGGCCCGCAGATCCAGGTCTATTACCTGATCGCGTTTTACTGCTTTATCTGCACCGCCGCGATGTTCGCCTTCACGCGCACGCCACTGGGGCGCATCCTGAACGCCGTGCGCGACAACCCCGAGCGCGTGGAGTTCATAGGCTACAACACGCAGCGCGTGCGCTACTACGCCTTCATCATCGCCGGCTTCTTTGCCGGCATAGGCGGTGGGCTGGCGGCCATCAACTCGGAAATCGTCACGGCTGAAGTCGTGAGCAGCCTGCGCTCGGGCAGCCTGCTGCTGTTCACCTTCCTGGGCGGGGCGACCTTTTTCTTCGGCCCCATCATTGGTGCCGGCCTGCTGGTGGTGGCGCTGATCCTGCTGTCGGAGCTGACCATGGCCTGGCTGCTGTATGTGGGCCTGATCTTTTTGTTTATGGTGATGTATGCGCCCGGCGGCATCGCCAGCCTGATCATGATGAATTTGCGCGTGGCCGCCTTCGGCAAGCTCAGGGAGTTGTGGGTCGGCTACCTGGGCCTGGCCGTGACGGCTTTCACCGCGCTGGCCGGCGCGGCCGCCATGGTCGAGATGGTTTACCACCTGCAGCTCAACGCGGCCCTGGGCCCCGAGCTTGGTTTTATGGGCGTGCGGCTCAATGCCACCAGCCTCAACAGCTGGCTGGGTGCGGGCTTTGTGCTTGCCACCGGCCTTGGGTTGTTTGAACTCACGCGCCGGCAATTCCTCACGCAATGGAGCCAGATCCAGGATGACATTGAAAAAGAAATCAAGCGGAGGGAACTGTTGTGAGTGCAATCACCTGTTCGCTTGAACTGAAGGATTTGCGGAAAAACTTCGGCAAGACCGAGATCATCCGCGGCGCCAACCTGAAGGTGCAGGCCGGCGAACGTGTCGCCATCATCGGCCCCAACGGCGCGGGCAAGTCCACGCTGTTCAACCTCATCAGCGGGCGCTTTGAGCCCACGAGTGGTGAGGTGTTGCTCAACGGCCAACGCATAGACGGCAAGAAGCCGTTTGAGATCAACAGGCTGGGCCTGTCGCGCAGCTTTCAGATCACCAACATCTTCCCCAAGCTCAGCGTGTTCGAAAACCTGCGCTGCGGCGTGCTGTGGAGTCTGGGCTACAAATACACCTTCTTCCGCTTTCTGGCCGATCTGGACGATGCCAACCAGCGCGCCGAGGAGTTGATGGCCATGATCAAGCTCGACAAGAAGCGCGACGTGCTGGCCACCAACTTGACCTATGCCGAGCAGCGCGCGCTGGAAATCGGTATCACGATTGCCGGCGGCGCCAGCGTCATCCTGCTGGACGAGCCCACGGCCGGCATGAGCCGCTCCGAGACCAGCCGCTTTATCAACCTGATCAAGGAAGTCACTGTGGGCAAGACTCTGCTGACGGTGGAGCACGACATGGGCGTGGTCTTCGGCCTGGCCGACAAGATCGCGGTGGTGGTGTATGGTGAAATCATTGCCTACGACACGCCCGAGGCCGTGCGCGCCGACCAGCGTGTGCAGGAAGCGTATCTCGGCTCATCCGTAGCTGACGCACAAGCAGGAGGGCACTGAATGCTGCATATCCAGAACCTCCACGCCTTCTACGGCAAAAGCCATGTGCTGCACGGCGTGCATTTCGACGTGCAGCCCGGCCAGATCGTCGCCTTGCTGGGCCGCAACGGCTCGGGCCGCTCCACCACCGCCAAGGCCATCATGGGCCTGGTCGACTGCCAAGGCTCCATACTCTGGAAAAAGCAGGAGATCGTCGGCAAGAAGGCCTACCAGATCGCCCACTTGGGCATAGGCTATGTGCCCGAAAACCGCGACATCTTCCCCAAGCTCACGGTGCACCAGAACCTGTTGCTGGGCCAGAAGGGATCCGGCAAGGGCTCGCGCTGGTCGTTTGAAGACATGTACCAGATGTTTCCCCGGCTGCGCGAACGCCAGCATACCGAGGCCGGTGTGCTCTCGGGCGGCGAGCAGCAAATGCTGACGCTGTGCCGCACGCTGATGGGCGACCCCGACCTGATCATCATCGACGAACCCACCGAAGGCCTGGCGCCCAAAATCGTTGAACTCGTGGGCCAGTACCTGCAGACGCTCAAGGCCAAAGGCATTTCGGTCCTGCTGATCGAGCAGAAGCTGACGATTGCCATGCAGATTTCCGACCGTGCGCTGGTCATGGGCCACGGCAGCATCGTGTTTGACGGCACACCCGACAGCCTGCGAGCCGACGCCTACATCCGCAAAGAGTGGCTTGAGGTGTAAAAAATGGTATGGACTGTCCCGGGCCTGTCACCGCAGGGACAAAAATAGACCAAACACCCCAACCCGGGCCTTGTGTCGTCACAAACGCCCCCTACAATAGAAAAAGAACGGTCGTACTTTTTTGGGCGACCGCTGGTGTCGCCACCAGGGCTTGCAGGGCCGCAGCGCCAGCCGAGACAACTGAAAACCGAAACTCCCATCAAGGAAAGAAGCACAGCAATGACCACTCTTTACGAAGTCCATGGCCCCGTCGCGCTCATCACGCTGAGCAACCCGCCCGTCAACGGCCTGGGCCATGCCACCCGCCTGAGCCTGACCGACAACCTGCAAAAGGCCAATGCCGATGCGGCCGTCAAGGCCATCGTGATCACAGGCGCCGGCAAGGCCTTCTCGGGCGGCGCCGACATCAAGGAATTCGGCACGCCCAAGGCGCTGACCGAGCCCAACCTGCTCAGCGTGATCCGCGCCGTTGAGAATTCCGCCAAGCCCGTCGTGGCCGCGATCCATACCGTCTGCATGGGCGGCGGCCTGGAACTGGCCCTGGGTTGCCACTACCGCATCGCCGCGCCCGGCACCAACATCGCCTTGCCCGAAGTCAAGCTGGGCCTGCTGCCCGGCGCCGGCGGCACGCAGCGCCTGCCGCGCGTGCTCGGCGTGGAGCCGGCCCTGAACATGATCGTGAGCGGTGAGCCCGTCAAGAGCGAATTGCTCGCGCAAATCCCCGGCCAGAAGCTGTTTGACAAGCTCGCCGCCTCGCCCGAATCGCTGGCTCAGGAAGCCCTGGCCTTTGCCCAGTCGATTTCCGACACCCGGCCGCTGCCGCTGGTGCGTGAGCTGCGCGCCAAGCACCCCAACGGCGACGCCTACTTCCAGTTCGCCCGCAACATGGTCAAGGGCATGTCCAAGAACTTCCCCGCGCCGCTCAAGTGCGTGGACGCCGTGGAAGCCGCCACCAAGAAGAAATTCGAAGAAGGCATGGCGCTTGAGCGCGAGTTCTTCATCAACCTGATGTGGACGCCTGAAAGCCGCGCGCTGCGTCACATCTTCATGGCCGAGCGCGCCGCTTCCAAGATTCCCGACGTGCCGGAAGACACGCCCAAGCGCGAGATCAATTCCGTTGCGGTGATAGGCGCCGGCACCATGGGCGGTGGCATCGCCATGAACTTCCTGAACGCCGGCGTTCCGGTCAAGATTCTCGAGATGAAGCAGGAGGCGCTGGACAAGGGCCTGGGCATCATCCGCAAAAACTACGAAGCCCAGGTCAAAAAGGGCAAGCTCAAGCAGGACAAGTATGAGCAGCGCATGAGCCTGCTCAGCACCACGCTGAGCTACGACGACCTGAAAGACGCCGACATGGTGATCGAGGCCGTGTTCGAGGATATGGGCGTGAAGGAAAAAGTCTTCAAGGAGCTGGACCGCGTGATGAAGCCCGGCGCCATCCTGGCTTCCAACACCTCGACGCTGGACGTCAACCAGATCGCCGCCTTCACCAAGCGCCCGCAGGACGTGGTGGGCATGCATTTCTTCAGCCCCGCCAATGTGATGAAGCTGCTCGAAGTGGTGCGCGGCGCCAAGACCGGCAAGGACGTGCTGGCCACCGTGATGGCGGTGGGCAAGAAAATCAAGAAGACGGCCGTGGTCTCCGGCGTGTGCGACGGCTTTATCGGCAACCGCATGATCGAGCAGTACGGCCGCCAGGGCGGTTTCCTGCTCGACGAGGGCTGCACGCCCGAGCAGGTCGACAAGGCCATCGAAAAATTCGGTTTCGCAATGGGCCCCTTCCGCATGGGCGACCTGGCCGGCAACGACATCGGCTGGGCCATCCGCAAGCGCCGCTACACCGAAAAGCCCGACATGAAGTACAGCAAGACCGCCGACCTGCTCTGCGAGAAAGGCCGCTTCGGCCAGAAGACGGGTGCCGGTTGGTACGACTATGTGCCCGGCAAACGTGACGCCATCCCGAACGCCGAAGTCGTCAAGATGATTGAAGACCATCGCAAATCGCTGGGCATCACGCCGCGCAAGATCTCCGACGAGGAAATCGTGCAGCGCCTGGTGTTCTCGCTGGTCAACGAGGCCGCGCACATCCTGGAGGAGGGCATTGCCTCCAAGGCCAGCGACATCGACATGGTCTACATCATGGGCTACGGCTTCCCCGTCTATCGCGGCGGCCCCATGCTGTACGCCGACCAGCTGGGCCTGTTCAACGTGGTGCAAAGCATGAACCGCTTCGCCCAGAACCCGCTGGACGACGCCAAATTCTGGAAGCCCGCGCCCCTGCTGGCCAAGCTCGCGGCTGAAGGCAAGACCTTCAACCCGACCGTCTGAACCCAGCGCACCGCACAGATCAACGCACCCAGATTCCGGAGAATTTCATGAGCTCAGCAGTCATTGTTTCCACCGCACGCACCCCCCTGGCCAAAAGCTGGAAGGGCTCTTTCAACATGACGCACGGCGCCACGCTGGGCGGCCACGCCGTCGAGCACGCGCTCAAGCGCGCCGGCATCGAGGCCGGCGAGGTCGATGACGTGATCATGGGCTGCGCCACGCCCGAAGGCGCGACCGGCGCCAACATCGCGCGCCAGATCGCGCTGCGCGCCGGTTGCCCCGTCACCGTGTCGGGCATGACGGTCAACCGGTTTTGCTCGTCGGGCCTGCAGACCATTGCCCTGGCGGCCCAGCGCGTGATCGCCGGCGAAGCCGACATCTATGTGGCCGGCGGCGTCGAAAGCATCTCCTGCGTGCAGCAGGAAATGAACACCCACATGCTGCAGGAAGCCTGGCTGGCCAAGAACAAGCCCGAAATTTACTGGAACATGCTGCAGACCGCCGAGCAGGTCGCCAAGCGCTACAACATCTCGCGCGACCGCATGGACGAGTACGGCGCGCTGAGCCAGCAAAAGGCCACGGCCGCGCAGGCCGCGGGCCTGTTTGAAGCCGAAATTGCCCCCATCACAGTGACAGCCGGCGTGGCCGACAAGGTCATGGGCCTGACGACCAAACAGGTCACCGTCAGCAAGGACGAAGGCATACGCGAAGGCACGACCAAGGAAGGCATCAGCGGCATCAAGCCGGCCATCCCCGGCGGCGTGATCGCGGCCGGCAACGCCAGCCAGTTCTCCGACGGCGGCGGCGCCGTGGTCGTCATGAGCGAAACCGTCGCGCAAAAGAAGGGCCTCAAGCCCCTGGGCCGCTTCCTCGGTTTTGCGGTTGCCGGCTGCGAACCCGACGAGATGGGCATAGGCCCGGTCTTTGCAATCCCCAAGGTGCTGGCCAAGCTGGGCCTGAAGATCGACGACATCGACCTCTGGGAACTCAATGAAGCCTTCGCCGTGCAGGTGCTGTACTGCGCCGACAAGCTGGGCATTCCCATGGACAAACTCAATGTCAACGGCGGCGCGATCGCCGTCGGCCACCCCTACGGCGTGACCGGCCAGCGCCTGACGGGCCATGCGCTGATCGAAGGCAAACGCCGCGGCGCCAAGCGCGTCTGTGTGACCATGTGCATTGGCGGTGGCATGGGCGCGGCCGGCATTTACGAAGTCCTCTAAACCGGGCAAGCACCATGGATGAAACCCTGCTCCTTCAGAAAGGGCAGGTGTTTCCTGCCTTCCCGCCTGCCTGCGTACCGGGGAGGCCGTCATGAGCCTCAGGCCCACGCTGGACTTCCTGCTGTACCACTGGCTGGACGCCGAATCGCTGAACCAGCGCGCGCGTTTCGCCGACCATTCGCGCGAGACTTTTGACGCGGTCTTCGACACCTGCGAGCGCATCGCGCGCGAGAAATACGCGCCTTTCAACCGCACGGTGGACACGCAGGAGCCGCATTTCGACGGCGAAAAGGTGATCCTTCCGCAGGCCACGCACGACGCGCAAAAGGCCTACGCAGCCTCCGGCATGCTCAGCGCCGCGCAGGACTATGAAGTCGGCGGCATGCAGCTGCCCTATACCGTCGAAGCCGCGGCCAACGCTTTTTTTGCCATGGCCTCGGTCAGCATAGGCTCGGGCCTTTTGACCACCGGCAATGCCAACCTGCTGATGGTGCACGGCACCGAGCTGCAAAAGGAAGTGTTCGCCAAAAACGAATTCTCGGGCCGCTTTTCGGGCACCATGTGTTTGTCCGAGCCGCAGGCCGGCTCCTCGCTGAGTGACGTCACCACGCGCGCCGTGCCCGACGGCGAAGGCTTTGAAGCCGACCCGCTGGGTGCGCGCTACCGCCTCAAGGGAAACAAGATGTGGATTTCGGCCGGCGAGCATGAGCTGACCGACAACATCATCCACCTGGTGCTGGCCAAGATACCGGGGCCGGACGGCAAGCTGATCGCCGGCACGCGCGGCATCTCGCTGTTCATCGTGCCCAAGAAGATGGTCAATACCAAGGGCGAGCTCACCGGCGTACGCAACGACGTGGCGCTGGCAGGCCTGAACCACAAGCTGGGCTGGCGCGGCACCACCAACACCTTGCTCAATTTTGGCGAGGGCAAATACCCGGTGGACGGCCAGGCCGGCGCTGTCGGCTACCTGGTGGGCAAGCCGCATGAAGGCCTGCGCTGCATGTTCCACATGATGAACGAGGCGCGCATAGGCGTGGGCACGGCCGCCACCATGCTGGGCATGGCGGGCTATTACGCGAGCCTCGACTATGCCAAAAACCGGCCGCAGGGCCGGCCTGTCGGCGTGGGCGGCAAGGACGCCTCCCAGCCGCAGATCCGCATCATTGAGCACGCCGACGTCAAGCGCATGTTGCTGGCGCAAAAAGCCTACTGCGAAGGCGCGCTGGCGCTGGAGCTGTACTGCGCGCGCCTGGTCGACGAGAACCATACGGCCGAGGCGCAAGCGGCCGATGATGCGCGCCTGCTGCTCGAGGTGCTGACGCCGATTGCCAAGAGCTGGCCCAGCGAATGGTGCCTGGAGGCCAATTCCCTGGCCATCCAGGTGCACGGCGGCTATGGCTACACGCGCGACTTCCCGGTGGAGCAGTATTGGCGCGACAACCGCCTGAACATGATCCACGAGGGCACGCACGGCATCCAGGCCATGGACCTGCTGGGCCGCAAGGTGCTGATGGAAGGGGGCAGGGGGCTGCAGCTGCTGGCCGCCCGCATCAACGCCACGATTGAAAAAGCCATACAGCGGCCCGAGCTGGCGGTGCACGCCAATGCGCTGGGCAAGGCGCTGCAGCATGTGGGCAGCGCCACCAAGGCGGCATGGGCCACGGGTGAGCCCGGCGAGGCTTTGGCCAATGCGGTACCCTATATGCAGGCCTTCGGCCACACCGTGCTGGCGTGGCTGTGGCTGGACGTAGCCCTGGCCAGCCTTTCATTAGCCCCGGATGCACCGCATGCGGGAAGAATGGGGGCCATGCGCTACTTTTATCATTACGAGTTACCCAAGATCGACGCCTGGCTCAAAGTGGTTGAAAGCCGCGACCTGACCTGCGCCGAGCTGCCCGAGGAGGCTTTTTAATGGCATTTTTCAAACCGTCCGCCGATCCTGTTTCCAACAAGAACGTGGCGCGCCTGCAGGCCCTGATCTGGATACTGATCTACGGCGGGTTGCTGACCCTGGTGCTGGGCCTGTCGGTCCAGCGCACGGACGACGCCATAGGCTGGTCGCTGGTGGTTGGCGGCGGCATTATCGCGGCGGTGGGTTTTTTGCTGATCTACGTGCGCTCCCGCATCAACGTGGGGTCGTGAGCACCGCCCCGGCGGAAGCCGCACAGAAGTCGCCGCCACGACAGCATGGGCTGCAACAGGCGCGATGTTGTGCCAACATGGCGAAGTCCCCACGCAAGTGAAAACACCGCGGCCTCGGCCGCCTGATTACCACCCTTGTTCCCAACCCATGACCCTAGCCCCAGGCCGCAAGCGCTGCCTGACAGGCAAACATGAACCACACACAGGAGACCCTCCATGACCCGTACCATCCAGCAACTGTTTGACCTCAAAGGCAAGACCGCCCTCGTGACCGGCGGCTCGCGCGGCCTGGGCCTGCAACTGGCCCAGGCGCTGGGGGAGGCCGGCGCCAGAGTCATCCTGAGCTCGCGCAAGGCCGAAGACCTGATCGAGTCCGCCGCTGAACTCAAGTCCGCCGGCATAGACGTCGACTGGATCGCCGCCGACTGCTCGAAAGAAGAAGACATACGCGCGCTGGCCGACGAGGCCATCAAGCGCCTGGGCCATGTCGACATCCTGGTCAACAACGCCGGTGCCGCCTGGGGCGCGCCCGCCGAGGACCACCCGGTCGAAGCCTGGGACAAGGTCATGAACCTCAACATTCGCGGCTATTTCATCCTGAGCCAGCACATCGCCAAGCACAGCATGATCGCGCGCAAGTCCGGCCGCATCATCAATGTGGCCTCCATCGCAGGTCTGGGCGGCAACCCGCGCGAGATGACCACCGTGGCCTACAACACCTCCAAGGGCGCCGTCGTCAATTTCACGCGCGCGCTGGGCTGCGAATGGGGCAAGTACAACATCACCGTCAACGCCATCTGCCCAGGCTTTTTCCCGAGCAAGATGACCGTCGGCACGCTCAAGGCGCTGGGCGAGGAAAAGCTCGCCTCGCACGCGCCGCTGGGCCGCCTGGGCGACGACGAGGACTTGAAGGGCCTGTGCGTACTCTACGCCTCCGATGCCGGCAAACACATCACGGGCCAGTGGCTGGCGGTCGATGGCGGCGTATCAGTAGTAACAGGTGGTTGATCAGGTGAAGGGTTGGGACGAGCTGATGGACTTCGGCGCCGACATTCCTTTCGTCAGGCATCTGGGCTTTGAGCTGGAGCTGTTCACGGGCGGCGCCTCGGCCATAGGCTATACGCCCCAACCCGAGCACCTCAACTCTTTTGCCGTGACGCACGGCGGCGCCATCATGACGCTGCTGGACGTGACCATGGCCACGGCGGCGCGCAGTGTGCAAAAAGACATGGGTGTGGTCACCATTGAAATGAAGACCAGCTTCATGCGCCCGGCGCCCGGCGACGGTAGCCGGCTCACAGCCAAGGGCCGGCTCATGCACCGCAGCGCCACCATGGCTTTTACCGAAGCCACGTTATACGATGTGCTGGGCCAGGCCTGCGCGCATTCGACCGGCACCTTTAAATACGTCAAACGCAAGCCCGCCGCCGTCCCGGCGGATGCGCCCGGCGGCGCGATTTCCACCGATTGACGCCCCCCGCCGCGACCTGAATCGCGGCACACACTATTCACAGGAGACCCCCATGCCCATCAACCAGCAAATCCTTCTCGACAACCGCCCCACCGGTGAAGCCAGCGCAAGCAACTTCATGCTGGTCTCCAGCGACACGCCGCCCCTGCAGGACGGCCAGGTGCTGGTGCGCCACCACTACCTGAGCCTGGACCCTTACATGCGCGGCCGCATGAACGACAGCAAAAGTTATGCGGCGCCCCAGCCGCTGGGCCAGGTCATGATTGGCGGCACGGCCGGTGAGGTGGTTGAAAGCCGCTCGCCCAAATTCCAGCCCGGCGACAAGGTCGTCGGCATGGGCGGCTGGCAGCAATACAGCGTGGTCAATGCCGACCAGCCCGGCGCGCTGCGCAAGGTGGACACCACCCATGTGCCGCTGTCGCACTACCTGGGCGCGGTCGGCATGCCCGGCGTCACTGCCTGGTACGGCCTGGTCAAAATCATAGAGCCCAAAGCCGGCCAGACCATGGTGGTCAGTGCCGCCACCGGCGCCGTCGGCAGCGCCTTCGCCGCGCTGTCCAAGGCCCGCGGCTGCCGCACGGTCGGTATTGCGGGTGGACCCGATAAATGCAAGTACGCGGTCGATGAACTCGGCTTTGACGCCTGCATAGACTACAAGCTGCACGCCGACGCGGCCTCGCTGTCCAAGGCCTTGCGTGATGCCTGCCCCGACGGCATAGACGGCTATTTCGAGAACGTGGGCGGCATGGTGCTGGACGCCGTGCTGCCGCGCATGAACGCCTTCGGCCGCATCGCGCTGTGCGGCGTGATCGCGGGCTACGACGGCCGGCCCTTGCCGCTGGCCCATCCGGCGCTGATCCTGACCAGCCGCCTCAAGATTGAAGGTTTTATCGTGGCCGAGCACATGGAAGTCTGGCCCGAAGCCCTGAAAGAACTCGGCACGCTGGTCGGCACCGGCAAGCTGCGCCCGCGTGAAAGCGTGGCGCAGGGCATTGAGTCGGCGCCCGAAGCCTTCCTCGGATTACTCAAGGGAAAAAATTTCGGCAAGCAGCTCGTCAAGCTGATTTAAGCCAAGCTCAGCAGGAGGTTTGCGATGAACCCCACCCATGAGGTCTTCAACCAGCCCGCGCCGCTGTCGGACTACAACCTGCTGGCCACCAACCGGCCGCTGCGCGATGCGTTGAAATTCAACGCGCCTGGCCTGGACAGCACGGAACTGGGCCAGCTGGGCGCCGCGCTGGGCAGCAGCGCCATGCAGACCCATGCGCGCCTGGCCAATGTGCATGGGCCGGTGCTGCACAGCCATGACCGCTTTGGGCGGCGTGTGGACCAAGTGGAGTTCCATCCGAGCTACCACGTGCTTATGAAACTGGCGACGGGTGCGGGTTTGCATGGCACGCCGTGGACCGGTGAGGAACCGTCCGCCCATGTCCGGCGCGCAGCAGGCTTCATGCTCTTTACCGAGCTGGAGCCCTCCATCCTGTGCCCCATTTCCATGAGCTATGCGGCCACACCCGCGCTGCGCGGCAACACGGCGATTTACGCCGACTGGGGCCCCAAACTGGCCAGCCGCGCCTACGACGCCGAACTCAAGCCCTGGCAGGCCAAGGCCGGCCTCACCATGGGCATGGGCATGACCGAAAAGCAGGGCGGCTCCGACGTGCGGGCCAACACCACGCGGGCCGAGCCCTCGGGCCGCGACGGCTGGGGCGAGCGTTATGCCATTACCGGCCACAAATGGTTTTTTTCGGCGCCCATGTGCGACGCCTTCCTGGTGCTGGCCCAGACCCAAAGCGGCCTGAGCTGTTTTTTCCTGCCGCGTGTGTTACCGGACGGCGGCCTCAACGCGATCCGCATCCAGCGCCTGAAGGACAAACTCGGCAACAAGGCCAACGCCAGCTCCGAAGTGGAGTTCGAGGGCGCCCAGGCCTGGCTGGTCGGGGAGGAAGGCCGCGGCATTCCGCAGATTCTGGAGATGGGCACCATGACGCGGCTTGACTGCGCACTGGGCACCAGCGGCCTGATGCGGCAAGCGCTGGCCCTGGCGTTGAACCACACCTCCCAGCGCAAGGCCTTCGGCAAGCTGCTGGTGGAGCAGCCCTTGATGCGCAATGTGCTGGCCGACCTCGCGCTTGAATCCGAAGCCGCCACGGCGCTTGCCCTGCGCCTGGCGCGGGCCTTCGACCGGCCGGGCGATGCCCACGAGGCCGCCATGGCGCGCCTGTTGACGCCGGTCGCCAAGTTCTGGATCTGCAAGCGCGGCAGCCACTTCGCGCAGGAGGCCATGGAATGCCTGGGCGGCAACGGCTATGTGGAGGAGGGCGGCGAAGGCATCATGGCCCGCGTCTACCGCGAAATGCCGCTCAACTCGATCTGGGAAGGCGCGGGCAACATCATGGCGCTGGACTTGCTGCGCGCCCTGCGCAAGGCCGATGCCGTGGCCGCGCTGGCGCAGGAACTGTCGGCCGCCAAAGGCGCGCACCCGGCGCTGGACAGGCTGGCCGCCGCCTTGCCCACGCGCATTGAAGAAATGGCCAGCGAAATCGAGGCGCGCCGCCTGGCGCAGGACGTGGCGCTCGCGGTGCAGGCCGCGCTACTGCTGCAGACGGCACCCGCTGCGGTCTTTGGCGCTTTTTGCGATTCCCGCCTGGCCGGCAACTGGGGCCAGTCCTTCGGCACGCTAGGCGCCGGCACCGATTTCGACGCCATCATCGCGCGGGCCATGCCTCGTTAATCCCACAAAAAATCCCGGAGACACCCATGAGTGAGCTGATTCTTCACCACTACCCCACATCGCCCTTCGCCGAAAAAACGCGGCTGATGTTGGGCTACAAAAACCTGGCATGGAAGTCCGTCATCATCCCGATGATCATGCCCAAGCCCGACGTGGTGGCGCTCACGGGCGGCTACCGCAAGACGCCCATTCTGCAGATAGGCGCCGACATCTATTGCGACACCGCATTGATCAGCGATGTGCTCGAACATTTGCAGCCGACACCCTCGGTTTACCCAGAGCCCAGCAAGGGCCTGGCGCGCACGCTGGCGCACTGGGCGGACAACACCCTGTTCTGGACCTCCATGGCCTACAACAGCCAGCCCAAGGGAATCGCGCAGATCTTCGAGAAAGCGCCGCCCGAAGCCGCGCGCGCCTTCGGCGAAGACCGCAAAGCCATGAGCTTTGGCATGCCGCGCCTGCGCGCCGGCGATGCTGCGGCGGCCTACAAGTCTTATTTGCGGCGCATCTCCGACATGCTGGACGACAGGCCCTTCCTGCTCGGTGAAGTGCCCTGCATCGCCGATTTCGCGATGTACCACCCGCTGTGGTTCACACGGGTGCAAACCCCGGTGCTCGCCGGCATTCTCAAGCTCACGCCGGCCGTGCTGGACTGGATGGACCGCATGGCCGCCATAGGCCAGGGCAGTTCTGAAAAGCTCAGCTCCACCGACGCCATCGCGGTGGCCGCCGCGTCCACCCCCGCGCCGCTGCATGACGACCTGTTCCAGGACGAGCACGGCATCCCGCTGGGTACCCTGGTACGAATCACCAGCGAAAGCTTCGGCCCCGAGCCCACCGAAGGGGAACTGATCGCCGCCACCCGCATGCACTACACGCTGCGCCGCAGCGACCCGCGCGCGGGCACGGTGCATGTGCATTTCCCGCGCATAGGCTATTCGCTGAAAGCCGCCACCCCCGAATGACCGGCATCCTCACCTGGCGTTTTCTGCCCTTCAGCGCGCTAAGCACGCTGGAACTGTATGAACTGCTGCAACTGCGCAGCGAGGTTTTTGTGCTCGAGCAAGCCTGCGCCTTCCAGGACCTGGATGGCTCCGACACCGAGGCCATGCATTTGCTGGGCGTGCGGGACGGCCGCCTGGCCGCGTATGCGCGCTGCTTTGCCGCCGGCGTGAAATTCGCCGAGGCCAGCATAGGCCGTGTGGTCACCCATGCCTCGGCGCGCGGCGGCGGAATCGGCCATGTGCTGATGAAAGAGGCGGTGGGACGTTTGCAAGCGCAGTGGGGCCCGCAAGCCATACGCATAGGCGCCCAGGCGCGGCTGGAGAAGTTCTACAACCAGCACGGCTTTGTGCAGAACGGCGAACCCTATATCGAAGACGGCATACCGCATATCGAGATGCTGCGGGCGGCCTGAATGACTCGAATGACCTGAGTTGCCTGGGTGACACGCGCAAGGACGTGCCTCATGGACAATTTTCCCATTCACGCAATCAAGGAAGACACGCAATGATCACGGACTTCAAAGGCAAAACCGCGGTGCTGACCGGCGCGGGCTCGGGCTTCGGCCTGGAATGCGCGCGCCTGGGCGCCAAACTGGGCATGAACCTGGTGCTGGTCGATGTGCAGCAGGACGCGCTGGACAAGGCCGAAGCGGAAATGAAGGCCGCCGGCGCCCAGGTGCTGTCCTTCAAGCTCGACGTCTCCAGCGCCGATCAGATGGAAGCCATGGGCAAGGCCGTGTTCGAGCGCTTCGGTGCGCCGCACTTCGTCTTCAACAACGCCGGCGTGGGCGCGGGCGGCCTGATCTGGGAAAACAGCCTCAAGGACTGGGAATGGGTGATGGGCGTCAACGTCATGGGTGTGGTGCACGGCGTGCGCATCTTCACACCCATGATGCTCGAAGCCGCCGCCAAGGACCCGTCCTGGCAAGGCCACATCGTCAACACCGCCAGCATGGCCGGCCTGCTGAACCCACCGAACATGGGTGTCTACAACGTCAGCAAGCATGCGGTCGTGGCCCTCAGCGAAACCCTGTACCAGGACCTGGGTCTGGTGACTGACCAAGTCGGAGCTTCGGTGCTGTGCCCCTTCTTTGTGGCCACCGGCATAGGCATGAGCCACCGCAACCGCCCGGCCGAGCTGGCCGCGGGCAAGCCCACCAAGAGCCAGATGATCCAGCAGGCCATGACCGGCAAGGCCGTGGGCTCCGGCAAGGTCACGGCGGCCGACGTGGCGCAGCTGGTGTTTGATGCCATCGCCAACAACCAGTTCTACATCTACAGCCATCCCAAGGCCATCCATTCGGTACAGACGCGCCTTGAAGACGTGCTGCAGGCGCGCAACCCGACAGACCCCTTTGCCGACAAGCCCGAGATCGGCCAGCAGCTGAAAGCCGCGCTGCGCGGCGCTTGATGCGCCACAGTCTCGCTGCCCTTGCGGGCCTGCTACTGTTTGGCTTGGCGGGGACGAGCGCGCTGGCGGATCAGATGAAAGTGGAGAAATGCCCCGACGGGAAATTCGCCGACGGGAGGGAGCGGGCAGGGGACAGCCGTCACTGCGTGGTGATCCGCAGATTGGCGCCTGATGCCACCACCTTTTCAACGCCGACCGCGCGTGCCAGGTTCAAAGTCCTGGTGGTCTTTCTGCACGGCGACAACGGCGGGCGCATTGAATTGAAGGCCGACAGCGGTACGACCGCCATGCTGACGGAAAAGCTTCAGGCCGTCACCATCGCCATCCAGCGGCCCGGCTACCGCAGCGAGTTGGGTGTGTCCGACGGCCAGTCGGGACCAGGCGATGACGACTACACGCCTGAGAATGTCGAAATAGTCGCCAGCGCGCTGGGCAACCTGCGCAGACTCAACTTCGACAAGAAGATTTTGCTGGTCGGCCATTCGGGCGGCGCGGCCATGGCCGCTTTGCTGGCCAGCCGTTTTCCGGGCAGCGCCGACGCCTACCTGCTGGCCGCCTGCCCTTGCGATGTGCCCGCCTGGCGCCAATGGCGGGCCGGCTCGGCCGGCAAGACCGGCGTTTGGACCAGCCTCTCGCCGCTGGCCGAGGCCGTAAAAATGTCGCCCGGTACGCCGATCAGCCTGGTCGTCGGCAACAAGGACGAGAACACCTTGCCCCTGTTCAGCGAAACCTACGCCAGGGCCTTGCAGGCCCGCGGCTTCAAGACCCGCGTGACCTATGCGATGAACGCGACCCATGTGTCGGTGCTGCGCTCACCGGAATTCTTCATGCTGGCGGGGGGATTGGTCGATTTGCTGTCGAAATAGGCTGGCTCGGCTATTCTTGGCCTTTCGTTCACAGACGGCCGACACCATGCCCAAACTCCTGTCCCCATTTTTCGCCACCGCGCTTATGGCCGCCACCCTGCTACTGGCCGGCTGCAACGATGCCCCCGAGGCTTCCTCGTCCAAAACCGCGGCGGCGGTACCCGTTTCGGTGGAAGCCATCGCGGCCGAGGCCAAGGGGTTTACCGCCGGCTCGCAAATGAGCAAGCGCACCGTCTATGTGTTTTTTGACGCGCAGTGCCCGCACTGCGCCGCGCTGTGGGAGGCCGCCAAGCCGCTCAAGTCACAGGCCAGGTTTGTCTGGATTCCCGTCGGCCTTCTGAACGCCGCCAGCACCTCGCAAGGTGCCACCTTGCTGGCCGCCGGTGACCCGGTGGCCGCCATGGATGAACACGAAGCTTCCATGAAAGCGGGGCGGGGCGGCATCAGCGCCGCCAGCAGCATAGACCCGCAAAAAGACGCCGTCGCCAAAAATACCGCCCTGATGACCCGCATGGGTTTCAGCGCCATCCCCAGCATCGTCGGCACCCATGCGCAGACCGGTGCGGTGGTGGCGCAGGAAGGCGCCTTGCCGACGGCCGCGCTGGCGAACCTGCTGGGTTTGCAGGTGCCGGCGCAGTAAGCCTCAGAACAAAACGCGGCTGCGTATGGTCCCGGGCACCTCGGCCAGCTTGGCCAGCGCCATGTCGGAGTGCGCGGCGTCGATGTCGATCACGACGTAGCCCACGGCTTCATTCGTCTGCAGATACTGCGAGGCGATGTTGATGCCGTTGCTGGCGAACACCTTGTTGATTTCCGACAGCACGCCGGGCACATTGCGGTGGATGTGCAGCAGGCGGTGCTTGCCGGGGTGGGCCGGCAGCGCGACCTCGGGGAAGTTGACGGATGAGGTCGAGGTGCCGTTGTCGCTGTACTTCACGAGTTTTTCGGCGACTTCGATGCCGATGTTTTCCTGCGCTTCCATGGTGGAGCCGCCCACGTGCGGCGTGAGGATCACGTTGTCCAGGCCGCGCAGGGGCGATTCGAAGATGTCCTTGTTGCTGCGCGGCTCCACGGGGAAGACGTCAATCGCGGCGCCCAGCAGTTTCCTGTTTTTCAGCGCTTCGGCCAGTGGCTCGATCTCGACCACCGTGCCGCGCGAGGCATTGATCAGCACGCCGCCGGGCTTGATCGCGGCGATTTCGGCCGCGCCCATCATCCATTGCGTGGCCTGGGTTTCGGGCACATGCAGGCTCACCACATCGGATTGGGCCAGCAGGTCTTTGAGCTGGGCCACCTGGCGCGCATTGCCCAGGGGCAGCTTGGTCACCACGTCGAAAAACACCACATGCATGCCCAGGGCCTCAGCCAGCACCGAGAGCTGCGTGCCTATGGAGCCGTAGCCGACGATGCCTAAAGTCTTGCCGCGAATCTCGTAGGCGTTCTCGGCCGACTTGAGCCAGCCGCCGCGATGCGCGACCGCGCTTTTTTCAGGCACGCCGCGCAGCAGCAAAATCGCCTCGGCCAGCACCAGCTCGGCCACCGAGCGGGTGTTGGAGTAGGGTGCGTTAAACACCGCGATGCCGCGCTCGCGGGCCGCGTTGAGGTCGACCTGGTTGGTGCCTATGCAAAAGCAGCCGACGGCAGCCAGCTTGGATGCCTGGGCGAACACTTCGGCCGTGAGCTGGGTGCGCGAGCGTATGCCGACAAAATGCACGTCGGCGATCTTGGCCTTGAGCTCGTCGTCCGGCAGGGCACCGGACAGGCTTTCAATATTGGAATACCCCGCGGCCTTGAGAACCTCCACGGCGGAGGGGTGTATGCCCTCGAGCAGCAGGAATTTGATTTTGTGCTTGTCGACCGAGGTTTTGTTCATGGAGGCGGGCGGGGGATGGATAAATGGCGTTAGCAGACCCTTCAGTATGACGCATGCCAAATACCCATGCTGCGCTGCATCATTCCAGCACCCGGCCCGTGGGCGGGTAGTCGCGCGACAGTACCTGCTCGTCTGTGAGGTCCTGGCCCTGCCAGATCGTGACTTCCGAAGCGCCGGCACCGAGGGCCATCTCGTGCAGGGCCCGTATCTCTATTTGGGTGAAGCCGCCGGCCGGATCGCCCTGGGGATGGAAGACCATGCGGGGCGAGGCGGCGAAGGCGCTACCCTTGGGCAGTTTTTTCACAAAGGCCTTGAGCACCTGCTCGCCCGCAGTGAAGTCGGACATCAGCGAGCGAGGGTGGCTGAAAGGGTTGAGCACCAGCGCCGACTTGCTGGATTTGTACAAGGCCGCTTCATCGCCAGCGCCCAGAACCTTGGGCTTGGGTCCGCGCGAGAGGGCGATTTCGGGTACTTCGGAAACAAAGGTGCCGGTTTTGACGTTGCGCACCGTCAGGCGAAAAGGGGACAGGCGTATATACAGAGGTGTCTGGAAAAGATCGAGCATGGTGCGAAAAATCTCAGTGAAATTCAGCCTTCGGAAAACGCGGCTTTCAGCGCCGCCAGCAGCCTGGCGCCCGCCAGCTTGAGCCGCGTCTTCAGGCGGCGCGCCACACGCCAGGCCCAGGAAGCCCTGGCCTGCGCGATGAGCTTGTCTTTCCAGGCCTTCCAGGGTGTATAAAGCCGCGCGAACCAGGCCATGCGCATCAGCGCCGGTTGCGTCAGCTGGAACAGGCGGGCCGCCATCGCCGTTCCCGCGATCTTCGCTGCAAGAATCAAGCCCAGCCCGACGGTGATGTGGCCCTGGCCAAAGAGGTACAGCGCCAGCAGCTTGATGGGAATCAGCGCCAGCACGGGCACGCCAAAGGCCAGCAGCGCGGCCCAGGGCGGCAGGCCGGTGATGAAACGCTCCAGCCGTCCCCACCAGGGCAACCGGCCCAGCGCCGCGAAGGCGGCGGCCAGCGGTTCCCAGCCCCATTCCTCGAACAGCAGGAACAGGGCCACGGGGGCCAGCAGCAGGCTTCGCAGGATTTTTTTGAGTTTGTTCACGCGGGCTTGGGCTCAGAAAGACGTGGGGTAAGCGCGGCTCCATCCCAGCAGCAGCGCACCGGCCGCCACGGCCCAGGCCAGGGTGGCGGTTGCCAGCGTCACCGTGAGCGAGGCGCGTATGCTGAGCCAGTACACCGCCAGCAGGTAAGTCGCATAGGGAATCAGCGACCACAGGCCGAACAGCGCGGTGGCGCGCAAATCGGCGGCGCTGCGCTCGCTGCCCACCATGTAGTGCGCAATCAGCGCGAAGGTGGGGAACAGCGGCACCAGGCCGGCAATGACAAAGTTGCGCGAACGGGACAGCAGGGCGATCAGCAGCACGGCCAGCGCGCCCAGCAGGCATTTGAGGAACAGGGAGATCATGCGAAAGAAAGGCGCGCGGGGCGGCAAGAAGGCATGCAACGGAGTTTAGCCAAGCGCCCGGCCCTCCTTGCGCATGGCAAAAACCCGCGCGTCCGACAGGTCGGGCACCACGGCAAAACCCAGGCGCTCGTAAATGGCCAGTGCCGGGTCGTTGTCGCGGTAGACGCGCAGCGTGAAGGCGGTGGCACCGGTGGCACGCGCGGCTTCGGCCATCAGCAATTCGCACAGCGTGGTCCCCAGTCCCTGACCGCGTGCCGTGGGCGCCAGGATGATGCGGGCCAGGTGGGCCACGCCGGGATCGCGCACCCAGAACTGCCCGAAACCCAGGGCCGGGGCTGCCGGGCCACGGCTCATCACAAAGCTGTTGGCGCCGGGTTCGGCCAGCAACTTCGAGAGCCGTGCCGGCCTGAACGGATACTTCAGCTTGGGTCCGGCCCAGCGCAGGCAGGTGTCGGCGTCCCGGACCCAGCCGCCCAGTGCCAGGTAGTCGGCGGCCTCAGGCGCGCGCAGGCCGGGTGGCAGTGAATAGGGCGAGGGCGCGGGCCGGGGATCCATTCCGCCATTGTGCGGCAAGCCTCAATTTTGCTAAACCGGGCATTGCAGGCTCACGGCCTGCAGGGTCTTGCCGGTTTTGGGGTCGAACACCACGAGGTTGATCTGGCGCTCATGGCCGGGGGTGGCGGCGATGCTGCGAAAGACCAGCTTTTGCGGCGTCGCGCCCTGGCCGGGGTATTCACCCGCCTGGGTGTACTGGCGCACCACAAAATCGTGCTTGAGGAAGGCGCCGGCGTTTTCCCCGGCCTGTACCTTGGAGTTGTGGCCGTGTTCGGTGACGGTCCAGTAGGCTGCCCACGAAGGGGACAGCTGCCGCTCGGCCACCGGTGTCACCACGGCTTCGAACTGGTCGGTGCCCAGTTGTGTCAGCACGATGGCCGCGCGCGCCGGTTCCTTGCCGCCGGGCGGCCTGGGCCCCCAGGCGGGCAGGTCCTTGCCGTTGAGCACGGCCTGCGGGGTGTAGACGCTGCGCAGGCCGTTGCGGTCGGCCACCTCGTGCTGGCGCCGGGTGTAGGCCGGCGCGGCGAAGCGATCCACCCAGCCTATGTAATCCCAGTAACCGACGTGAAAGGCCTGCACCACCATGCCCGAGCCCTTGAGCGAGGACAGCCATTTGTCGGCGGGCGGGCATGAACTGCAACCTTCGGAGGTGTAGAGCTCCATCACCGGGGTAACCGCCGGCCCCGATGTGGCGCTGCAGGTGTTTTGCGCGGCGAAGGCGCCGCAGCTGGCGGTCAGCAGGGCGGCGGCGATCCAGGGTGAAGGGATGGACATGGGCGTCTCCAATGGCGTTGAGCGGGCACCACACCCGGAGAGGGTGGATGCCGCAGGTAGCCGTTGGTCGCGGGACGCCGGACTTTCTTACACCACCACACCCTCATACCAGGGGCATGGTCAGGTGGTCTTTTTGCAGGCTGCTGATGCCGTTGCGCCGCTCAAGCTGGTCTTCCAGCTGGCCCACGGTGGCCGCCATGCTGTTGTCCATCTGTTCCAGCCGCGCCATCAAGGCCTGCTGCTGCTGGGCGAAGCGCTCGGCCAGCACGGTGGCCGCGGCGGCCTCGCGGTGCTGCGCGGCCAGCGCCTGCACCTCCAGGTAGCTGCGCAGTTCGGTGAAGCGCGAGGCCTCGGCCTTGTCGGCGAGTTCGCGCTGGGTATTGAGTTCGCGCGCGTACTTGCGGCTTTCCAGCAGGTGGGTACTTTGTATATAGAGCGTGCTGGCCAGGAAGACCACCGTGGCGATCACCAGCAACAGCAGCATGAGCAGCCCCAGCGACACCTGCACGGTGGTAAAGCCCAGGCTCAGCATGCTCACGCGCGTGAACTCGTCGAGGTTGAGGGCGACAAAACCCGACAGGAGCAGGATGCCCACCACCAGCAAAATCGTGCGAATTCGCATATCAGTCTCCCCTGGAATAAATGTAAGAAATTGCTTTTCAGCCGTTGCCCATTATTGGGAGTCGAGGGGTGTTTTGCCTGTGGGACAATGCCGACCCTTGGCGTCAGTTTGTGATTCGCGAATCCCTGCGCCCTGGCCCTCCATTCTTGTTTCGTCCTTCCAGCTTTTCAGCCTTTTTTCGACATGCAAAAAATCATCCGCCAGATCGCGACAGAAATCAAAGTCCAGGAACACCAGATCAAGGCAGCCGTGGAGCTGTTGGACGGCGGCGCCACCGTTCCCTTTATCGCGCGCTACCGCAAGGAGGCCACCGGCGGGCTGGACGACATCCAGCTGCGCGAACTGGAATACCGGCTGGGTTACCTGCGCGAGCTCGAAGAACGCCGCGAGGCCGTGCTCAAAAGCATCGAAGAGCAGGGCAAGCTCACGCCCGAGCTGCGTGCGGCGATTGAATTTGCCGCCACCAAGCAGGACCTGGAAGACCTGTACCTGCCCTTCAAGCCCAAGCGCCGCACCAAAGGCCAGATCGCTCGCGAAGCCGGCATAGAGCCGCTGGCCGACAAACTGTTCGCCGACCCGTCGCTGGTGCCGGCCGACGAGGCCGCGGCCTTTGTGAAGGCCGAGAAAAACGAAAGCGGCGACGACTTCACCACCGTGCAGGCGGTGCTGGACGGCGTGCGCGACATCCTTTCCGAGCGCTGGGCCGAAGATGCCGGCCTGGTGCAATCGCTGCGCAACTGGCTGTGGAGCGAAGGGTTGTTCAGCTCCAAGCTGGTGGCCGGCAAGGACGAGAACAATGCCGACAACAGCAAGTTCCGCGACTACTTCGAATACGACGAGCCGATCGGCCGCGTGCCTTCGCACCGCGCGCTGGCGGTGTTCCGCGGCCGTGCGCTGGAAATCCTGGACGCCAAGCTGCTGCTGCCCGAGCAGGCCGAGCCCGGCAAACCCAGCATCGCGGAAGGCAAGATCGCGCTGCACCTGGGCTGGAGCCACAAGGCGCGCCCGGCCGACGACCTGATCCGCAAGGCCGTGGCCTGGACATGGCGCGTCAAGCTCAGCCTCTCGCTGGAGCGCGACCTGTTCACCCGCCTGCGCGAGGAAGCCGAAAAAGTCGCTATCAAGGTGTTTGCCGACAACCTGCGCGACCTGCTGCTGGCCGCGCCCGCCGGCCCGCGCGTGGTAATGGGCCTGGATCCGGGCATACGCACCGGCGTCAAGGTGGCGGTGGTCGACGCCACCGGCAAGCTGGTGGAAACCGCCACCGTCTACCCGCACGAGCCGCGCAAGGACTGGGACGGTTCGCTGCACACCCTGGCCAAACTCTGTGAAAAGCATGGCGTGAACCTGATCGCCATCGGCAACGGCACGGCCAGCCGCGAAACCGACAAACTCGCCGCCGACCTGATCAAGGGTATGGCCAAGGTGGAGCAGGTGATTGAAAAAGTCGTGGTCAGCGAAGCCGGCGCCTCGGTCTATTCGGCCAGCGAATTCGCCTCGCAGGAAATGCCCGACGTGGACGTGAGCCTGCGCGGCGCGGCCAGCATCGCGCGCCGCCTGCAGGATCCTTTGGCCGAGCTCGTCAAGATAGACCCCAAATCCATAGGCGTGGGCCAATACCAGCACGACGTCAACCAGAGCGACCTGGCGCGAAGCCTGGACACCGTGGTCGAGGACTGCGTGAACAGCGTGGGCGTGGACCTGAACACCGCCAGCGTGCCGCTGCTGGCGCGCGTCTCGGGCTTGTCGCAAACCGTGGCCAAGTCGGTGGTGCGCTGGCGCGATGCCAACGGCGCTTTCGCCTCGCGCGCCGATTTGCTCAAGGTGACCGGCCTGGGTGCCAAGACCTTCGAGCAGAGCGCGGGCTTTCTGCGCCTGCGCGGCGGCAGCAACCCGCTGGACATGACCGGCGTGCACCCCGAAACCTACCCGGTGGTCGAAAAAATCATGGCCCATACCGGCAGGCCGGTGGCTGAACTCATGGGCCGCGCCGAAATGCTCAAGACCCTGAAACCCGAACTGTTCGCCAACGAGCAGTTCGGCGTGATCACCGTCAAGGACATCCTGACCGAACTCGAGAAACCCGGCCGCGACCCGCGCCCGGACTTCAAGGTGGCGCGCTTTAACGAGGGCGTGGAAGACATCAAGGACCTCAAGGAAGGCATGACGCTGGAAGGCACGGTCAGCAACGTCGCGGCCTTCGGCGCCTTTGTCGACATCGGCGTGCACCAGGACGGCCTGGTCCATGTGAGCCAGCTTGCCAACAAGTTCGTCAACGACGCGCGCGAAGTCGTCAAGACCGGCGACATCGTCAAAGTGCGTGTGACCGAGGTCGACGTGGCGCGCAAGCGCATAGGCCTGACCATGAAGCTGGACGCCGCGCCGGCGCGCCGGGACGGCCCGCGCGACAACCGCTTTGAAAGCGCGCGGCCCGGCGGGCAGGGCCGAGGCGGCAATTACGGTGGCAACTATGGCGGCGGGCGCGGCGCGCCGCAACCGGCGGCCGCCACCGCCATGGAGTCTGCCTTCAGCAAGCTCGCGGCCCTCAAGAAGTAAGCGGGGAGGATGGCCGTCCCGCAAAGGACAGCCGCGCCCCGTGCCCGATGCTCCAATACGCCTGCAGCCTCACCATCGTCCATGAAAGCCCTTCGCATCTACGCCGGCCCCAAGGCACGCCGGCACATTGAACAAAACGGCCTGCAGGCCAAGGACATCGGCGTGGTGCCGGGCGCGGCCGGTGGCCCCAAGGGCCTGATCCTGGGCGCGCTGGACCGCTTTATTTTTGGCGAGTGGCTCGCCAAAACCGATCACCCCGTCCATTTGGTCGGTGCGTCGATAGGCGCCTGGCGCATGGCCACGGCCTGCCTTAATGACCCGGCGGCAGGCTTCTCGCGGCTGGAGGACGACTACATCCACCAGCACTATGAATTGCAGCCCGGCCAGAAGCGCCCGACCGCGGACAGGGTGAGCGAGCAGTTCGGCGAGAGCCTCAAGGCCTTTTACGGCGGCCGTGTACACGAAGTGCTGCAGCACCCGCGCTACAAGCTGCACATCGTGACCTCGCGTGGGCGCCACATGCTGGGCCGCGAGCACAAAGTCGCCACGCCGCTGGGCTACCTGGGCGCCTTTTTGACCAACAGCCTGCATCGCAAGGCCATGGGCGCCTGGCTGGAGCGTGTGGTGTTTTCCACGCCCGGTGTGAAACTGCCTTTTGCCACCGGCGACTACCGCACGCGCCAGGTCGACCTCAGCGAGGACAACTTCCAGCCCGCGCTGCAGGCCAGTTGCTCGATTCCTTTTGTGCTGCGTTCGGTGCACAACGTGCCGGGCGGGCCACCCGGCGCCTACTGGGATGGCGGCATCACCGACTATCACCTGCACCTGAACTACGGCGCCAAAGAGGCGACAGGCGGTGCAGGTCTGGTGCTGTATCCGCATTTCCAGAAATCGGTGGTGCCCGGCTGGCTGGACAAAGGCCTCAAGTGGCGCCACAAGGCCACTCACTTCCTGGACAACATGGTGCTGCTCGCGCCCGACCCGGACTGGATCAAGACCCTGCCCAACGCCAAGCTGCCCGACCGCCAGGACTTTGTGAGCTACGGGCCGGATATGCAGGCCAGGGTGAAGGCCTGGAGCGCGGCCACCGCGGCCAGCGCGCAACTGGCCGAGGAGTGGCAGGCCTGGCTGGAGCGGCCTGAGCTGGGGCAGCTGGGCACACTCTAAACGAGGAGCGGTGGGACAACAGTGGACGCCTCAGCCATTGCCGGCGGAACGCGCTGCAAAGTACCGTGCGGGAGAGTCGCCAAAGGCGCGGCGGAACATGGCGATGAAGTTGCTGGCTGAGGCATAACCCAGCGCGTCGGAAACCTGCGTCACCGACTCCCCCCGTGCAAGCATTTCCAGCGCCTGCGTGAGCTGTGCCTGTTGTCGCCACTGCGCAAAGCTCAAGCCTGTTTCAGCCAGCATCTGTCGGCGCAGCGTCCTGGGCGACATCGCACCCCAATCCGCCCAGGCCTGCAGCGTTCGGGCGGAACCCGGCTCTTGCAGGATCGCCCGGGCAATGCGCTCCAGCCGAGGATGCGCAGGCATGGGCAGGTGCAGGGACTCATGCGGCGCCCGCCGGATTTCGTCGAGGATGACTTCGACGACGTGCTCCTGGTCCGGCGCCAGCGGGCTGCATTTGTCCCATTCAGCCGCCCGGCGCACCAGCGCGCGCAATACCTCGCTAATGCCGATCACGCACGGGCTGTCCGGCAACTGCTCGCTGGCCTTTGGCGTCACGAGCAGGCTCCAGCCCGTCAGCGCGCCGCTGACGCGTACCCGGTGCGGCACGTCCGGCGGCATCCAGCCCGCCCGGTAGGGCGGCAGCAACCAGGATCCGTGCGCCGTTTGCACATGGATCAAGCCGGCCTCCACGCAAAACACCTGACCCCGGTGATGCTGGTGCCAGCCGTACTCGCGGGTTCCAAGGCGGTATTCGCTGGCCTGGTCATCGTTGCCCAGCAGGGCGATGAGGCGGGGGCCGTCCGGCCACTCGCTGAAGTCGTTCCTGGCTGGCTCAGCATCAAGATTCATTTTGGCCATTTTTCACTACTTTAAGTCCATTTACCGTTATATGACTTTCCGCACCGCTACGCACACTGGGGCCTTGTCAAATTTTCGGGCGGCAGCCGCCACCCTTATTCCCTCCTTATCCCTCCTTATCCCTCCTGAAAGGTGCATGAATGTCTTCCCTATCCTCCATACCTTCCGTACCGGCGATGCCGCCATCTCCGCCGGTGCTGCTGCGCAGCGGTGTATCGGCCTGGGTTGCAACCCTCGTGGCCTGCTTGTGCGCCTTTATGGTCGTGGTGGACGGCGCCATCGTGAACGTCGCGCTGCCGGCGATGCGCGATGAGCTGGGCCTGTCGCCCGTCCAGTTGCAATGGGTGGTCGACATCTATCTGCTATTGCTGGGCGGCTTCATGCTGCTGGCTGCCCGCGCCAGCGACATCTATGGGCGCCGGCGCCTTCTGCTGTGGGGCCTGGCGCTGTTCACCGGCGCCAGCTTGCTGGGCGGTTTGGCGGCTTCCGCTTCCATGTTGTTGGCCGCCCGCGCGGTGCAGGGTCTGGGCGCATCGGTCCTGGCGACTTCACCGCTGGCGCTCATCGCCGCCGCCCACCCCAAGGGTCCCGGGCAGGAGCGGGCCATCGGCCTGTGGGCGGCTTGCGCCGCCATGGGCTCGGCCTTTGGTGTGTTCATCGGCGGCTTGCTCACCAGCCTGGCCGGCTGGCGCTGGGTCATGTTCGTCAACGTGCCTGTCGGTCTCTTTCTGGCCGCGATTGTCGCGGGCTGCCTGCGCGCCCGGCGTGCAGGTGAACTCCCGGCCAAACTGGATGTTGCGGGCGCGTCCTCCGTCACGCTGGCCTTGGCCTCGTTCCTTTACGCCATTTCCCAATCCGTGCATGCGGGCTGGACCTCCGGCCCCGTGCTGGGCGCGCTTGCGTTCGCGCTGCTGATGTTTATGGCCTTTATCGCCGCCGAACGCCGCTCGGCGCAGCCCCTGGTCGATTTCGGGATCTTTCGCTTGCGAAACGTGACGATAGGCATGGTCCTGGTGCTGAGCCTGGGCGCGGTGCTCACCGTGTCGATGTTCTTTCTGTCGCAGGCACTGCAGCGCAGCTACGGGCGCAGCCCGCTTGACACGGGCCTGGCCTTGCTTCCGATGGCTTTGGCATTGGCCGCCGCATCAATCGCATCGCGCTACCTGCGGGACGCCGGATTCACCCGCTTGCCCTTTGTGGGCGGCCTCGTGTCGGCAACAGGCCTGATCTGGCTGAACTGGTTGCCCGCCCACCTCTTGCAGGCCGGCGATTTTTTGCTACCCACCTTGCTGGTGGGGGCCGGCAATGGCCTGGTAATGATGAGCGCGACCCAGGCCGTTCTCGCGGGAGTTCCGCGCCAGGACTCGGGGCTTGCCGCGGGACTGCAGAACACCGCGCGCCAGCTGGGTGGGGCAGTGGGTATCGCCGTGCTGGGTGCCGTGGCCCACGCGGTGACGGCCAGGCAGCTGGAGTTGGGGCAATTGCCGCAGATCGCCGAGCTGGCGGGCTACCGCTTTGCATTCCTGCTGGCGGGAATCCTCAGCGTCATCTCGGCGCTCGCATCATTGATGCTGCGGCTCGCGCCTTCATCGAAACCGTAAAAGCGGGTTCCGCAGCCAGACTGCCTTAGAACATGTGCGCGATACCCGCGTACACCGACTTCGGGCTCTGGCCGACGGCCGAGAGCGCCAGGCCCGGCGAGCTGCCGCCGCCGCCGCTGATGGTGTAGCCGGCATTGGCCTGGTTGCTGATCCGGGTTGCGCCGCCGTAAATCGTGGTCCGCTTGGACAGCGGGTAGTCGTAGCGCACGCCTATGGCCTTGGAGTCCGAATTCGCCGTGGTCTTGTTTTTGAGCTGGCCGTAGGTGGCGATCAGCTTGCCGACGCCCACGGGGGCCGAGGCGCCGATCTGGTAGGCGTCGAGCGCGGGCGCGCCGGCCATGTCGCCGCGGCGGCGCACAAAAATCGCCGAAGGCTTGACCACCCCAAAATCGTAGGACGCCGCGAGAACCGTGTACTTGTCGGTGTTGCCGACGATGTAAATGGTTTTTTCCGTCATGTAGCTCGCTTGTGCCGACAGCGTGCTGCTGCTGTAGCCGGCCGCGATGTTGAGCGTGTTGCCGGTGGACTTGGGCTGACCGCCCGCGCCGGTCGATTCGCCGAAGGCGTAGAACAGATTGGCCTTGAAGCCGCCCCAGGTCGGCGTGGTGTACTGGATGGAGTTGTCGCGTCGCGTGGTGGCGTCGGAGAGCGAGCCGCCATTGATGCCTACGCCGGGGCCGGCGTAGTAATTCAGGGCGCCCGACATGGTGAAGCCGGCCGGGTCAAAAGCCGCCATGGTGCCGAAGTGCGGCGTGTATTGCCGGCCTATGTTGACGGCGCCGAAGTCGCCGCTCAGGCCCACCGTCGCCAGGCGCTGGAACATATAGGCGGCGCCCGTCGGTACAGTGCTGGTCGGGATGGTGGCGGTGCCGGTGCTGGCGCCCGTGTCCATCAAGATGCCGGCTTCCAGGATGAAGTTCGCCTTCAGTCCGCTGCCCAGGTCTTCCGTGCCGCGAAAGCCGAAGCGCGAGCCCATGGCGCCGCCGCTGGAGACGCGCGTCACGGTGCCGGCGCCTGCGGAGGCCAGCTCAAGGTAGGAATCGAGCACGCCATACACCGTGACGGAGCTCTGGGCTTGCACCGCGCAGCTGGCGGCCGACAGCACCGAAAGTGCGAACAATTGGGTCTTCATGATGTCTCCTGATGTTGTTGATCTGGCGTGCTCAGCGACCTGGCGCCCCCACGGGGCCGTGCGTCCGCAACCCGCCTGCGGCCGGTTGCGCGGAAATCGTTAACCACAAGCCGAAGCGTAACGGGATTTTGGTTATAAATAATAAGTAAATAGACTCTTGCCAAGTCGCCCGTTTATGGTTATGAAACGTAACCATATTCGGAATTTCCGCTCCCCGGGCTTCTGCCGGAAAGCGCCATAGCGGATGCGCGTGGATGTGCGTGCGCAAGGGCTGCCGCGGCGCGGTGGCGCGGGTGCGCAGCCTGGGGAGGCTTGGGAGAAAAAGGTACCTGCGGCTTGGCCTGGCAGGCCAGTGTGGCTAGAGCGAAGCCGCCAGCATCTCTTCGTATTCGCCCGCGCTGGCAATGCGCGGGTTGGTCTTGTGGCAGTGGTCGGCCAGCGCGCCGGTGATGATCTGGCTGAACTGCCCGCGTTCCACGCCCATGGCGGCCAGCCCGGTGGGCAGACCCAGCCGGGCGTTCATGTCGCGTATCGCCTCGGCGATGTCACCGCCCGAGGCCAGGCCCATGGCGCGGGCCATGCGGTCCAGCCGCCTGTCTTTTTGCACCGACTCGGCACCGGCGTTAAAGCGCACCACGGCCGGCAGGAACATCGCGTTCAGCGTGCCGTGGTGCAGGCGCGGGTCCACACCGCCCAGGCTGTGGCTTAAGGAATGCACGCAGCCCAGGCCTTTCTGGAACGCCATGGCACCCTGCATTGATGCACTCATCAGGTTGAAGCGCGCTTCCCGGTCGCTGCCGTCGCGCGTAGCACGCTCGATGTGGGCCCAGCCGCGCTCCAGGCCGTCCAGCGCAATGCCGTCGGCCGGCGGGTTGAAGGCGGCCGACATATAGGTCTCCATGCAGTGCGCGATGGCGTCCATGCCGGTGGCGGCCGTCAGCTTGGCGGGCAGGCCCAGCGTGAGTTCGGGGTCGCAGATGGCGGTCTTGGGCACCAGGTGCCAGGAGTGGAAACCCAGCTTGCGGTGATCGTCCACGATGATGATGGCGCCGCGCGCGACCTCGCTGCCGGTGCCGCTGGTGGTAGGCACGGCGATCAGCGGCGCGGCGCGGTCGGTGATCTTCGGCGAGCCGCCTTCTATGGTGGCGTAGGTGGTGAGCGGGCCTTCATGCGTGGCGGCAATGGCCACACCCTTGGCGCAATCGATGGCCGAGCCGCCACCCACGGCGACCAGGCCGTCGCAGCCGCTGGCTTTGTAGAGTTCGGCGGCGGCGCGCACGGCGGCCTCGGTCGGGTTGGAGGGCGTCTGGTCGAACACCGTGACCGTCATGCCGGGCAGGGCGTCCAGCGCTTTTTGCAAAATGCCCGCGGCCTTGACGCCGGGGTCGGTCACGATGAGAGGGCGCGTGATGCCCACGCGCTCGCATTCCTGCTTGAGCAGTTTCACGGCGCCGAACTCGAACTGGATCTGGGTGACGTAGTAAATGAAGGCCATGCGGGCTGTCTTTCTGCGTTGTACGATGTGGGGCGATGCGGATCCTTGCACTGACTTTAATGGCTTTCAAGGCCTTCTGCCCCTTTTTGCCCGGATACCCCGCACGCCAACGCCTGTTCCCGTCACCTCGGCGATAGCGCCCGCGCCGCCGCCCCACGCCTTCACTGATGCCGCCGAATCCGCAAACCCTGTTGACCCCCGCCATGCGCGATGTGCTGAGCCGCATCGCGCGCGCCAATCGCCCGGCCTTCCATACCCTCACACCCGACCAGGCCCGCGCCGCCTACGAAGCCGGTGCCGGCGTGCTCGAAATCCCCAAGCCGGCGCTGGCCCGGGTGGAGGATTTACAGATCCCCGCGCGCGACGGCGAATTGCTGGGCGCGCGGCTGTATGCGCCGAAGGACCAGGCCTTGCCGGTGCTGCTGTTCTTCCATGGCGGCGGCTTCACGGTGGGCAGTGTTGCCACGCATGACATCCTGTGCCGCCAGCTGAGCCTGCTGGCCGGCATTGCCGTGGTCTCGCTGGATTACCGGCTGGCGCCGGCGTACAAGTTTCCGACGGCGGCCAACGATGCGTGGGACGCACTGCAGTGGCTGGCGGCCCACGGTGCTTCACGGGGCCTGGACGCCAGGCGCATGGCCGTGGGCGGCGACAGCGCGGGCGGCACGCTGGCCGCCATGTGCGCGGTGCTGGCGCGCGATGCCGGCTTGTCGCTGGCCCTGCAGCTCTTGATCTACCCGGGCTGCGCCGCCCACCAGGACACGGCTTCGCACAAGACCTTTGCCGAGGGCTTTGTGCTGAGTGAAGCCGACATCACGTGGTTCTTCAGCCAGTATGTGCGCAGCCCCGCGGACCGCGACGACTGGCGTTTCGCGCCGCTCAATGCGCCCGACGTGGACGGCGTGGCGCCGGCCTGGGTGGGCCTGGCCGAGTGCGACCCGCTGGTGGACGAAGGCGTGATGTACGCCGACAAGCTGCGCGCGGCCGGCGTGGCGGTGGACCTGGAGATTTACCGCGGCGTGACCCATGAGTTCATCAAGATGGGCCGCATCATTCCCGAAGCCAGGCGCGCCCATGCCGATGCGGCGGCTGCGCTGCGCGGCGCCTTCGGGCTGGATCATTGAGGGGACGACAGCCATGAAACGACAGGACTTCCGCTTTTCCCACCGCCTGCGGGTGCGCTGGGCCGAGGTGGACATGCAAAAAATCGTGTTCAACGCGCACTACCTGATGTACTTCGACACGGCCATCACCGACTACTGGCGCGCACTGGCCTTGCCCTACGAAGAGGCCATGGTGCATTTGGACGGCGACCTTTACGTCAAAAAGGCGACGGTGGAATACCACGGCTCGGCGCGTTTTGACGAGCAGGTCGACGTGGCGCTCAAGTGCGCGCGAATCGGCAATTCGTCGATGGCGTTTACGGGTGCGATCTTTCGCGGCGATCAACTGCTGATCAGCTGCGAGCTGGTTTATGTGTTTGCCGATCCGGCCTCGCAGACCTCCAAGCCGGTGCCGGAGGCCTTGCGCTGCGTGCTGACGGCTTATGAAGCCGGTGAGGCCATGCTGCAGCTGAAGACCGGCGGCTGGGCCGCACTGGGCGCCGATGCCGGCAAGGTGCGCACGGCGGTTTTTGTGCAGGAGCAGGGCATTCCCATGGAGATGGAGTGGGATGAGGCCGACAGCACGGCCCTGCATGCCGTCGCCTACAACGGCCTGGGGCAGGGCATCGCGACCGGGCGGCTGGTGCGCCAGGCGGATGGCGTGGGCAAGATAGGCCGCATGGCAGTGCACCATGCGCTGCGCGGCTCACGCGTGGGCAGCGACATCCTGCGAGCGCTGATGGATGCGGCGCGCGAGCGCGGCGACAGGGAAGTGATGCTGTATGCCCAGCGCAGCGCCGAGGGCTTTTACCAGCGGCTGGGTTTTACGCCGCGCGGCGAGCCTTTTGAGGAAGTCGGCATTCCGCACATAGAAATGGTTAAGGCGCCTTGATCTTCAATTGCTCGCGGTGTACCGCGGCGGCGGCCAGGCCTTCGCGGCCATGGGTACGCTCTTCCAGTTCAACATCCCAGTCGCTGCCGGAGGCCGTCGCCAGCAGCACTGTGCTGCAACGCGTGCCGTAGCCGCGGCCAGGCACTTCCACAAAGGCGCTGGAGAGCGCCTCTTCAAGCTCGGGTGGCACGCCGGTATGCGGAAGGTCCGCGGGCAAGGCGCGTTGCCGGCTGCCCAGCGCCGTCCATAGCTTTTGCAGGCCCTCAGGGCCGTCGCCGCTTTGCAAGGCAGCTGCCAGCACGCGTTTGAGCTCCAGGGTTTTGGGCCAGGGTGTGTCCAGCCCAGCGTTGGACAGGCCGTAGAGGCCGGGCGCCAAAGCCTGGGCATGCAAGGCCGGCGCGCCTTCATATTTGTTGGTGACCCAGGTCCAAGCCTTTTGACGCAAGTCGCCCAGCACCAGGTTAAAGCCGCCAAAGGCCGCGCCTTTATCTTCGAGCGCCGCCACAAAATCCGCTGCGTCACCGGCGCCTTCGAGCCAGCGCGTGACCAGCTCCCCACGCGAGCGCGGCGCGGCGTCGGGCTGGGCCTGGCGCACATTGGTCAAAAAAGCGATACGGCCGGCTGGCGTGATGCCCATCCAGGTGCCGCCGGCGCGAAGGTCGCGGCCGGAGATGATTTCCTGCCCGGACGCGGTGCCCCAGCGCGCCAGGGGCAGCGTGGGCCGCTCCAGGAATTCATCGCGGTTGGCCGCGATCAGCAGCGGCCAGCGTGCGGAAGCGCCGACAGCAAACGCAACCAGGCACATCGTTAAATATCTTCTAGCAGGGCGTAGGGCAGGGGGAGCAGGGTCAGGGCTTCACCGGAAGCACTTCCCAAAGTCAGGCGGCCGTCCGCCGCGTCAGCCGCGGCGGAGGTCTGCATGGACACAATGGCGTCAAAACCGCCGGCCGGGTTGGGCGCCGCCGCGGCGACCAGGCCGCAGGGCTGGGAGGCATCGGAGGCGTGGAACACCTCCTGGCCGACCGCAGGCGATCCGGCGGTGTGGGCCACATAAGCGCGCCGCTTGAGCGTGCCGCGGAACTGGCTGCGCGCCACGATTTCCTGGCCGGGGTAGCAGCCTTTCTTGAAATTCACGCCGCCCACGGATTCATAGTTCAGCATCTGCGGCACAAAGGCCTCGAAGATGGGCTGGGTGATCATGGCAATGCCGGAACGCACGCCCAGCCATTGCCAGTCGGCCAGGCTGATGGGCGAGCCCTGGGGTGCGGGCGAGCCGGCCGGCACGCAGCACAGTGCGCGCGCCTGGCCGGCGCCGGGATGCAGAAACACCAGGCTGGTTTCGCCGATTTCGGCTTTTTCCCACAAAGCGCCGTTGCGGCCCGCGACCTGGGCCACGGCGGCGCCGGCGACACCGTACAAGGTGAATTCCGCGCTGGCATCGCTCAGTTTGGCCTTGGCGCGCAGCACAAACATGGACAGGCGCTTGAGTGTCGCGGGCAGGATGTCGCGGCTGCAGACCAGCAGCAGATCCGCGCCGCTCCTGAAGACCACAAAGCTGGCCTGCATGCGGCCTTTGGCATTGCAAAAAGCCGCCAGGCGGGCTTCGTTGCTAGCCATCAGCGCCACGTCTTGCGTCAGCTGGCCTTGCAGAAAAGTGACGGCATCGTCGCCCGCGACGCGGATGACGCCCAGGTGCGTCAGTTCGGTGGTGCCGGAAATCGGGTGGGCGGTGCTGGGCAGGGTCATGGGGTCTTCACGGTCGGTGGGGAGATGGGCTGAATTATCATAGGCCTGAGCTTTTGCGTTCTGTACAGAAAAGGTAGCTGGGTTGTGCGTCGTGTCTTTACAAGTCTGTTGATACTGGTATTTGCCGGCGCCCTGCTGTTGTTCGGTGCGGGCTTGTGGTGGCTGCACGAGCCGATTCCGCTGCGCCTGGCGCCCGGCAGTCAGGTGGTGGACCTGGAAATCGAGCCCGGCACGCCCGCCAGCGGTGTGGCCGAAACCATCGTGGCCAGCGGCGCAGACGTGCCGGCGGTATTGCTCCATGCCTGGTTCCGCTTTTCGGGTCAGGGTCGGCTGATCAAGGCCGGCAGCTATGAACTGGCGCCCGGCACCACGCCGCAAAAGCTGCTCAGCATGCTGGTGCGGGGTGATCAAGCCCTCAAAAGCGTGACGCTGGTCGAAGGCTGGACCTTCAACCAGGTGCGCGCGGCCCTGCAAAAAGCCGAGCAGCTGTCGCCCGACACGCTGAACCTGGCGCCCGAAGCCATCATGGAAAAGCTGGGCAAGCCGGGCGTGCACCCCGAGGGCCGCTTTTTCCCCGACACCTATACCTACGCCAAGGGCTCCAGCGACCTGGCCGTGCTCAAACGCGCGGCACGCGCCATGGACAAGCGCCTGGACGCCGCCTGGTCCCTGCGCAGCCCGGACACCCCGCTCAAAACCCCGGATGAGGCACTGATCCTGGCCAGCATCGTCGAAAAAGAAACCGGCAAGCCCTCGGACCGGCCACAGATAGGCGGCGTTTTCAGCAACCGGCTGCGCCTGGGCATGCTGCTGCAAACCGACCCGACGGTGATCTACGGCCTGGGGAGCAAGTTCGACGGCAACCTGCGCAAGCGCGACTTGCTGGCCGACACCCCCTACAACACCTACACCCGCGCCGGCCTGCCGCCCACGCCGATTGCCATGCCGGGCCGGGCCGCCTTGCTCGCGGCGGTGCAGCCTGCACCCACCAAGGCCATCTACTTTGTGGCGCGCGGCGACGGCAGCAGCCAGTTCAGCAGCAGCCTCGATGAGCACAACCGTGCGGTGAACAAATACATCCGAGGCCAGTGAACCATGAGCACCAGACCTCTGAGCGGCCTCTTCATCAGCTTCGAAGGCATAGACGGCGCCGGCAAGTCCACGCATATCGCCGGCCTGGCCGAGGCTTTCAAAGACCAGGGCAGGGCGGTGACCTTGACGCGCGAACCCGGCGGCACGCCACTGGCTGAAAAACTGCGCGCCATGGTGCTCAACGACGCCATGGATCCGCTGACCGAGGCGCTGCTGATCTTCGCGGCGCGGCGCGACCACATCGTGAACGTGATCGCCCCGGCACTGCTGCGCGGCGAGGTGGTGCTGTGCGACCGTTTCACCGACGCTACTTTTGCCTACCAGGGCGCGGGCCGCGGCTTTGACCTGAAGCTGCTGGCCACGCTGGAGCAATGGGTGCAGTCCGACGAAGGCTTGCTGGGCGACCCGGCCGGCAACACACCCATGAAGCCCGAGGTCGAAACCGTGATCGAGCCGCATTTGACGGTCTGGTTCGATCTGGCGCCCGAGGAGGCCGCCTTGCGCCTGGCTGGCGCGCGTGTGCCCGACAAGTTTGAAGCTCAGCCCGTGGAGTTTTTCCGCCGCGTGGCGCAGGGTTATGCCGACAGGCAGAAAAACCACCCCGAACGTTTTGCCCGCATCAATGCCGCCCAGAGCCGCGACGCGGTCTGGCAGGCGGTGCGCCAGGTGTTCGAGGCCAAAGGCTGGTTGCCATGAGCGACACCGAAACCGTGGACAGCGCAGCCGTATCCAACAACCCGCCGCTGGCACCCTGGCTGCAAACCCAGCTGGAAAGCCTGCTGGTACAGCGCGGCCACGCCTGGCTGCTCAGCGGGCCGTCAGGCCTGGGCCAGTTCGAGTTGGCGCTGGCGCTGGCCCGCGCCTGGCTTTGCGAAGAGCCCACGCCGCAAGGCGCCTGCGGCCATTGCGGCAGTTGCCATGCGGTGGACGTGCACACCCATGCCGACCTTTGCATGCTGATGCCCGAGACCTTGTCGCTGGCGCTCGGCTGGCCGCTGGACGAAAAAACCCAGGACGAGCTCGACAGCAAAAAGCGCAAGCCCAGCAAGGAAATCAAGGTCGACGCGGCGCGCGAAGCCGTGTCCTTCACCCAGTTCACGCGCTCGCGCGGCACGACCAAGGTGGTACTGGTGTTCCCGGCCGAGCGCATGAACAACGTGACGGCCAACACCCTGCTCAAGACGCTCGAAGAACCGCCCGGGGCCGTCAAATTCATTCTGGCCACCGATGCGGCCCACCAGCTGCTGCCCACCATACGCAGCCGCTGCCTGGGCCACACCATGGTCTGGCCGGATTTTGAGCTCGCGCTGGGCTGGCTGCAGCGGGAAATCAGCCAGGCGGGCGAGGGCGGCGGCAAAAAAGCCGCGCCCGCGCCCAAACCGGCCGACCTGCAAACCCTGCTGGTAGCCTCGGGCGGGCGCCCGGCCGATGCGCTGGCCTGGGCCCAGGATGCACCGCCCGGCGAAGCGGCCCAGCACTGGCAGGCCCTGCCCAAAGCCATGGCGCGCGGCGACGTGAGCGCCCTGTCGGACTGGGCGCCAGCGCAGGCGGTCGACGCGCTGCAAAAGCTTTGCCACGACGTGCTGGCCGTGCGCATGGGCGCCGCGCCGCGGTTTTTCAGCGCGGCCGACCTGTCCGCCGCGACCGGCAAGGCAGGCGCCGGGCTGTATGCGCTGGCCAGCTGGTCGCGCGAGCTGGCGGCCATCGCCCGCACCGTGGAGCACCCTTACAACCCCGGCTTGATGCTGGAGTCGCTGGTCAGCCGCGCCCGGCTCGCGCTCAATGCCAAATAAAGCCCGCCATTCATCCCGCAATTTTGCGGACACCGCCGCCTTCAAACCGATAAACTAGCGCCATGAGCACAACGCCCCCCGCCAGTTCCCCCGCAGCCGCCGGCGCCCGGCCCAGCGTCGTCCAGCTGGCCATCAAGGAAAAAGCGGCTTTGTACGCCGCCTACATCCCGCTGTTCAAGGAAGGCGGCGTCTTCATTCCCACGGCACGCGACTACAAGCTCGGCGACGATGTCTACGTGCTGCTGACGCTGCCCGAAGACACGCAGCGCTACCCGGTGGCCGGCAAGGTGGCTTGGGTCACGCCGGGCAGGGCGGCCGGCAACCGCACCCAGGGCGTGGGCGTGCGTTTCCCGTCCGACGAGAAATCCCGCCTGCTCAAGATCAAGATCGAAGAAATCCTGGGCGCGCACCTGGCCTCCGACCGGCCCACCCAGACGATTTAAGCGAACCGGCGGCCACGCCGGCCGCTTCGCTTCCCATGTCTTTCGCCCTGTCCCTCTATATATAGTGGGACAGCGGCACCCATCCAGAGCCATTGCGCCATGTTTACCGACTCCCATTGCCACCTAAGCTTTCCCGAGCTCCAGGCCCAGCTGCCGCAAATCCGCCAGGCCATGCAGGAGGCCCAGGTCGACCGGGCGCTGTGCATTTGCACCACCCTGGAAGAATTCGAAACCGTCCACGCCCTGGCCACGGGCTACGACAATTTCTGGGCCACCGTGGGTGTGCATCCCGACAACGAGGACGTGCGCGAGCCCAGCCTGGACGACCTGCTGCAGCGAGCCGCGCTGCCGAAAGTGGTTGGCATAGGCGAAACCGGGCTGGACTACTACCGCCTGGGCGAGCGCACCGTGGCCGACATGGAATGGCAGCGCGAGCGCTTCCGGGTGCACATACGCGCGGCCCGCCGAACCGGCAAGCCGCTGGTCATCCATACCCGCAGCGCCTCCGACGACACGATTGCCATCCTCAAGGAGGAGGGCGGCAGCGTAGGGCAGCCAGGTGCCGCCACCGGTGTTTTCCACTGCTTTACTGAAACCCTGGCCGTGGCCCGCGCGGCGCTGGACCTGGGGTTTTACATCTCGTTTTCCGGCATCCTGACCTTCAAGAATGCGGCCGATTTGCGCGAAGTGGCGCAATTCGTGCCACTGGACCGCATGCTGATAGAGACCGACAGCCCGTACCTGGCGCCCATGCCTTACCGCGGCAAAACCAACAACCCGTCTTACGTCCCCTTCGTGGCCAAGCAGATCGCGGAGCTGACGCAGCAACCGCTGCAAACCATCGCCGAGGCGACCAGCCGCAACTTCGAGCAGCTTTTCAGTGGGGTCAAAGCCTAATGAAAAACTTCATCCAATACTTTAAAAAGGCAATTTATCTTATTGTCATTACTGGGTTTTCTTTGGCGAATGCCGGCTCCTATGAAGACTTCTTCATGGCCATCCGGCAAGACAATCCCGCCGTCATCCAGAACCTGCTGCAGCGCGGCTTCGACCCCAACACCCTGGACCCGACGGGCCAGACCGGCTTGTACTTGGCCTTGCGCGAGCCTTCACCCAAGGTTGCCGAAGCACTGATCGCCTGGCCCAAGACCAACGTCAACATCCTCAATAGCAAGGATGAAAGCGCCCTCATGCTGGCCGCGCTCAAGGACCACCAGGCACTGGTCGAGAAGCTGATCAAAAAGGGCGCCGACGTCAACAAGACCGGCTGGGCCCCGCTGCATTACGCCGCCAGCAACGGCAACGTGGCCATCATCAGCCTGCTGCTGGAGAACAATGCCTATATCGACGCCGAGTCGCCCAACGGCACAACGCCGCTGATGATGGCTGCCATGTACGGCACGCCGGCAGCCGTCAAGCTGTTGTTGGAGGAAGGCGCTGACCCCCAGCTCAAGAACCAGCAAGGCCTGACCGCCTTGCAATTCGCGGAGCAAGCCAACCGTCCGGATGCCGTCGAAGCGATATCCGCCGCGATCCGGAGCAAGCGGCCGGCCGGGCAATGGTGAGCATCCGGTGAGGTGGCGGCAGTCCCTGGCAATGCTGGGCGATCTGCTCGCGCTTGCATTGGTGCTCTGGCTGGGCTACGCATGCCTGAACTCGCTGCTGACCGCGGAGATCCGTTTTGGCCGCGCTACCAGGGTCATCCGGCTCGCCGACGCCCCCAACTGGTTCTGGTTCGCTTTCTGGTTTCAGTTCATTCTCGCCGTGCTGGGCGTTTTGGCATGCCGGCATTCCATCCGTAAGCGGATTGCGGCGATTCGTGCGGCCAGCCGAGGCAGCACCCAGTCAGCCAGACCCGAGCGCCCATCAGGTCCTCGACCCGGTCTTCTGAATTTCAAGCACATTCCACGATGTATATTATGTTAAGTATTATCTGGATTGAACGAAGCAAACAAGGAAACCCGTTCCCCGTGGACGCCAAGCCCTCCAACCCTCTCTCTCAGTTCACAGCATCAGCTTGACACCAAACGCCGCCATCAGCGCCGCACAAGCCCGGTCTATAGGCCGGCGCAGCGTCATATAGCCTTCGATCACGCGCGGCGTCGAGAACAGGCAGGCGGCCAGGCTGTACCAGAGCAGCGCGTCGAAGAGCACCAGACCGACCGCCGCGGCGCGAAGCGGCCAGCCGGCGTCGGCCGGCACCAGCAGCACAAAGATGCTTCCGAAGTAAGCCAGCGACTTGGGGTTCAGCAGGCCGGTGGCCAGGCCGCGCAGCAGCGCCTGGCGCGCCGGCTGCGCCGCCCTTTCATTTTCAGAGACGGCTACCGTGGGCTTGGGCCCGGCGTGCGAGCGCCACAGGCGCAGGGCAATGTACAAAAGATAGGCCGCGCCTGCGATGCGGATCGCCGTCTGCAGCGAAGGCATCAGCTCAAAAACCGCCGTCAGGCCGGTGACCGCGATCAACGCCCACATGGCGCCGGCGGCGGCCAACCCCACGGCAATCAGCAAGGCGCCGCGCCGGTCGCGCTCGGCGGCCGCATGTACGACCAGCAAGATGTTGGGGCCCGGGCTGACGATGGCCAGGCTGTCGATCAGGAACAGCGAGAGCAGGACGAGTGCGGTATCCATCTAGGCATCACCCTTTGTTTCAGGTTTTATTTCATGTTTCCGGCCCGCAGGATGGCATGCCATCTGGTACCTTTGAAGCTCCACAATTTGCTAATTCATAAGGGCCAGAACCGGCATGGAATTTCACATCGATATGCCCGCGGCCGGCTCGCGGGAGCGCTTCGCCGCCCTGCACCGCCAGATCCGGGCGGCGATCATCGACGGGCGCCTGGCCGCGGGCGTACGGCTGCCGACCACGCGTGAACTCGCGGACAGGCTGGGCGTGTCGCGCAACACCGTGCTGGCCGCGTATGACCACCTGGCGGCCGAAGGCTATCTGCTGCCGCGCCAGCGCGCCGGCACTTTTGTCGCCGCGACCCTGCCGCCGCGTGGCCCTGCGGCATCGCCATCAAGCCCAGCCGGCCCGCCACGGACCGACCTGCCCGAAGCATGGCGGCGTGTGGCGCCCTGGTCCGCCGAGGCCATGCCGCCGGGGCCGCGCTTTGACTTCCGGGTGGGCCTGCCGGACCACTCGCAATTTCCCTGGGATAGCTGGCGGCGCCTGTGCGGCCGCGCCCAGCACGACTTCGCACGCGCCCCCAGGGCTTACACCGACCCTGCCGGCGACCCCTTGTTGCGTGAAGCGATTGCCGGCCATGTGTCCTTGTCGCGCGCGGTGGCCTGTAGCGCCGACGACGTGTTCATCACCTCGGGCGCTCAGCACGCCTTCGCCCTGCTGGCCGATGTGCTGGTCACACCGCAGGCCACGGTGGTGGCCGTCGAGGACCCGGGTTATGCACCCCTGCACGCGGCCATGGCGTTTCGCGGCGCGCAGCTGCAGCGCGTGCCGCTCGACAAGGAAGGCCTGCGTGTGGACCGCCTGCCGCCAGAGGCCAAGGTGATCTGCGTGACGCCCTCGCACCAGTTCCCGGTCGGCACGGCGATGTCCCTGAACCGCCGCTCGCAGCTGCTGGAATTCGCGCGGCAACACCAAGCCGTCGTGATCGAGGACGACTACGACGGCGAGTTCCGTTACGGCGGCCGTCCGCTGGACGCGCTGCATTCGCTGGACGACAGCGGCCTGGTGTTTTATGTCGGCACCTTTTCGAAGGTGATGTTCCCTGCCCTGCGCGCCGGCTTCGTGGTGGCGCCGGCCTGGGCGCGGGAGCGGCTCGCGGCGGCGCTGCACGCCACCCACGGCGCGCCGCCCTTGCTGACCCAACTGGCGCTGGCCGCCTTCATCCGCGAAGGCCATCTCGCGCGGCACGTGCGGCGCATGCGCCGCATCTATGCGGGGCGGCGCGACGCCCTGCTGCAGGCGATGGAGCAGCATGCGGAAGGCTTGCTGATACCACTGCCGTCAGCGGCCGGGCTGCATGTGAGCGCCATGCTGGCGCCGCAGTTCGAGGCCTACAAGGTGGCGCGCGCGGCCGCCGAGGCGGGCATCGCGGTGGAAGCGCTGGACCGGTCCGGGCTGCGGCGGCTGCGCTACAACGGCCTGACCTTCGGGCTGGGCCTGATCGGCGACGGCGAGGTGACGGCGGGGCTGCGGGCCCTGGTCAAGCTATTGGGTTGAGCCCGCCCTGCCCTGCGGCATATCCGGCATGACGCCCACATAACGCCCGCGCGGCCGGATCACCTGTGCAACGCCCAGCTGCTCCAGGCTGTGCGCCAGCAGGCCCACGCTGCGGGCCGTCGCGAAGAGGGCAAAAGCCGCGTCGGCGGGGAGCCGGTAGTGGGCGACCAGCGCGGCCAGGGCCACGTCGATATTGGGCTGCAGGCCGGTCAGCTGCGTGGCCTGTTCGATAAAGCGCGTGATCATTTTCGACGGTTCAAACAAGGCCAGCAGCGCGGCTGCGCGCGGGTCGCCGTCCGGGTAGATGTGATGGCCGAACCCCGGCAAGGCCAGGCCGCTCGACAGGTAATGGTCTATGGCCTTGTCTTCGCCCAGCCGTTCCACCTCGCCGAACAAGGCATGGACACGGCCGGAGGCATCGCCGTGCAGCGGGCCCGAGAGCGTGGTCAATCCCGCCAGCAGGCAGGCTGGCAATGAGGCGCCTGTCGAGGCCGCAATGCGCGCGGCGAAAGCCGAGCCGGTGAGTTCGTGGTCGGCCAGCAAGACCATGGCCGTGCGCAGCAGCTCAGCCACCTCGGGTGGCTGTTTCCAGCCTTGCGCGAGGCGCACATGCAGCGGCTTGCTCCCTTGCCGGGCGCCGAAGGCGTTGGCCACCAGGCCCACAAGGCGCTGCCCCTCGCCGTGCAGCACCCGCGTCAGGCGCCCGCGCGTCGAATGCCCTTCGGCCGCCAGGCCGGCCAGGGCGGTAAAGGCCAGGGCCCTCCCCGGCTTGCCCGGCGCAGCTTCAGGCGACGAAAAATCGACCACCTGTTCGGCATTCCACAAGAGCTGCGCCACGTCCTCCAGAGTGGCGGAGGCCGACAGGCCGATCACGTCCCGGCCCCGGTAATACGGGCGCCCGCGGAAAAAGGCGGTCAGCGCCGTCGGGATGCTGGGTTCCGCGCCGAACAGCGTGTTGGCGGCCACGGTCTCGTGCTTGCGGCCGGCCTGTTTGCGTTTGGCCAGGGCCGCCACGTCTTCGGCGCGGTACAGGCTGCGGCGCGTGTCGACCGGGTCGGGTGCGACCTCGAGTTTGCCGCGGCTGACATAGGCGTAAATCGTCTGCGGCCGCACGCCGAGAAGCTCACAAGCCTCGTTCATTGAAATCCAGGAAGCCATGGTGATGGGAAGAATGAATTTATATTGATTTTATACATCAATATTGACGATCTCATCAATTCATTCATACCATGCGCTTCACCTCGCTCCATGAACTGAATCCTCTCCATGAAACCCCGGATCCTCCAACTCAATCCCATCCTGATCCCCGCCATCAACGACAAGCTGGCCTCCCTTTACACCGTGCACAAGCTGTTTGAGCTGGCCGACCCGCAAGCCTGGCTGCGGGAACACGGCGCGTCCATGGACGCCGCCATCACCGGCGGGCATACCGGCATTTCACGGGCCATGCTCGAGCAACTGCCCGGGCTCAAGGTGGTGGCCGTCAACGGCGTCGGCACCGACGCGGTCGACCTGGCCTACTGCCGGGCCCGCGGCCTGCCCGTCACCGCGACCCTGGGCGCGCTGACCGAAGACGTCGCCGACCTGGCCATAGGCCTGCTGATCGCCGCCTGCCGCAACCTGTGCGCGGGCGACCGCTTTGTGCGCGAAGGCCAATGGGAGCTGCGTCCCCAGCCCAGCGCCCTTCCGCTGGCCCGCCGCTTCAGCGGCATGCGCGTGGGCATTGTCGGCATGGGCCGGGTCGGGCGCGCCGTCGCGCAGCGGGCCGCGGCCTTTGCCTGCCCTGTCAGCTACACCGACCTGCAGCCCATCGACGGCGTTGCACATCCTTATGTGCCGGACCTGCTGGCGCTGGCGCGCGGCTCCGATGCGCTGGTGCTTTGCGCCGCGGCCGACAAGGCCGAAGGCATCATCAATGCCGCCGTGCTGGACGCGCTGGGCCCGCGCGGCTTCCTGGTCAATATCGCGCGCGGCCGCCTGGTCAACGAAGCCGACCTGACAGAGGCCCTGGCCGCGGGCCGCATTGCCGGTGCGGGCCTGGATGTTTTTGTCGACGAACCCCGCGTTCCCCTGGCACTGCGCCAATCCGATGCCGTGACGCTGCAAGCCCACCGCGCCAGCGCCACCTGGGAAACCCGGACCGCCATGGGCGAGATGGTGCTGGACAGCATTGCCCAGGCCCTGGCGGGCCAGCGGCCGGCCATGAGCCTGACGACCTAGGCCCCCGCTTTCGCCTTTTGCAGACCGAACCCAAAAACAAATGACGGAGACAAAAAATGATCAGCAGACCTCTTGCCCTTGCCATGGCTTTCGCCGTGGCCGCCCTCGCCTGCACTGGCACTGGTGCGCAGACCTTTCCCACCCGGCCGGTCACGCTGGTGGTGCCCTTCCCGCCCGGCGGCGGCAGCGACACGGGCGGCCGCATCATTGCCGAGCAACTGACCAAACGCTGGGGCCAGCCCGTGATCGTCGACAACAAGGGCGGCGCGGCCGGGCAGATAGGCGCCGACTTCGTGGCCAAGGCGCCGCGTGACGGCTACACCTTGCTGCTGGGCAATATCGGCACCCAGGCCATCAACCCCTCGCTCTACCCCAAGCTGCCCTATGACCCGGACAGCGCTTTTGCCCCGGTGTCGCTGGTGGCCGAACTGCCGCTGGCCATGATGGTCAACCCGGCGGTGCCCGCGAAGACCGCCGCCGAATTCATTGCGCAGGCCAAGTCCCGGCCCGGCCAGCTGACCTACAGCAGCTCAGGCGCCGGCGGCGCGCCCCACCTCGCGGCCGAGATGTTCAAGGACCAGACCGGCACCTTCATCCTGCATGTGCCCTATCGCGGCGGCGGGCCGGCCATCGCCGACCTCATCGCGGGCCATGTGCAGCTGTCTTTTATGACCGTGCTGGAAGCCTCGGGCCACATCAAGGCCGGCAAACTTCGCGCCCTGGCCGTGACCGGCGACAAGCGCGTCGCCGCCCTGCCCGATGTGCCCACCCTCGCCGAAAGCGCGCTCCCGGGCTTTAACGCGATTTCATGGATAGGCCTGCTGGCGCCCGCGGGCACGCCGCCCGATCTGGTGGAAAAGATCGCCGCCGACGTGCGCGCCGTCATGGCGGACGAAGCGGTCAAGGCGCGTTTCGCCTCACTGGGGGCCGTGCCGCGCACCACCTCGCCGCAGGAATTCTCCAAACTGATTTCAGCGGACAAAAACCGCTACGCCCAGATCATCCGCAGCCGCAAGATCACCACGCAATAAGGTGAGCGGGCCCGAACCACAAACAAGGAGACAAACATGCAACGCACAACCCTCATCAGGGCCCTTGCCGTTTCGGCCTCGCTGGCTCTGGTCCCGGCCCTGGCCCTCGCCCAGGCCTACCCCACGCGCGCCATCAAGATCATCGTGCCCGCGCCGCCCGGAGGCGCCATAGACACCATCGCCCGGGTCGTCGGCGACAAGCTGGCAATCTCCATGGGGCAACCGGTGATCGTCGACAACCGGCCCGGCGCGTCCAACAACCTGGGCACCGAAGTGCTCGCGAAGTCCGCGCCTGATGGCTACACCATAGGCATCGTGGGCGGCAGCCACAACACCAACAAATTCCTGTTCAAAAACCTCGGCTGGGACCCGGAAAAAAGCTTTGAGCCCATCGTCTACACCCACGAGGTTCCGCTGGTGTTTGCCATGTACCCGCAGATTCCGGCCAGGACCCTGCCCGAGTTCGTGGCCTGGATGAAAGCCAACCCGGACCAGGCCAAAGTCGCCACCTCGGGCCGCGGCAGCGCCCAGGAAATGGCGGCCGAGATGTTCCGCATGGCCAGTGGCGCGCAGATGCTGCTGGTGCCCTACAAAGGTTCTTCGGCCGCCCACCCGGATTTACTGGCGGGCCGTACCGCGCTGTACATAGACACCATCAGCGCCATCCAGTCGCAGGTCAAGGCCGGCAACGTCCGGGCGCTCGCCGTGTCGACGCGCAAACGAATCCTGTCGCTGCCGGACGTCCCGACGGCCGACGAACAGGGACTCAAGGGCTATGACGCCAACACCAACGGCGGTTTTCTCGCGCCGGCCGGCACGCCGCCGGCCGTCATCACCCGGCTCAACACTGAAATCAACGCGGCGCTCAAACTGCCCGACGTGAAAGCCAAGCTCGAGGCCGCCGGCATAGAAATCCAGGGCGGCACACCCCAGGAATACGCCGCACTGATCAAGTCCGACCTCGCCAAATGGGCCAAGGTCGTCAAGGCCGCGAACATCCAGGCGGATTGAGCCCGGTCCGCTGAATTTCTCCCCGTTGTCTCTCCTGTCACTTTGGTGGTGACAACTTCATCCCGCATGAGAACTGCGGGATTTTTTTGCCTGGCTCGTCAAAGCGCAAGCCCGGCCGTGTTTCAGGCGGGCGAGTTGGACAGAGGGCCGGTGACTGGCCGCCTCCTCGGGTTGAACTGAGCGTCTACGGACGAACTCGCTCGGGGTCAAGTGGCCGAGCGAGCCGTGAGGACGATGATGGTTGTAATTGTCCAAGGCTTGTCGGCGCGGAGCCCGCGCCGACAAGCGGAAAATGCCGCTCTCTATAACTTGACCTTGTTGCCCTTGGCCGCGCGCTCGATCTCTTCCTGATGTGCTTTGACCGCGGCGACCAGCAATGCGCGCTCGTCAACCAGGCGCTGGCCTTCATAGGTTGCCACATGGATTTCCGAGGCAAGCGCGCCTGGGCCAGCCAGGATGTTTGCAGAGGTGGCCGTACCGCATTGTGGTTTCGGCGTGACACTCTCGATCGGAGACTGGGCACTAACGGCGCATTCCGTATTACCAACCGGTGCACCAGCTGCCGTATAGGTCCAGAGTAAGCTGTTCGGGCTGCTGCGGAAGGTCGGTTGGCCGTATTTTTGGATGAGGCTGTCGACAGCGGCCTGATGCAGCACGCCGTTGCCGACCTTCAGCACACGCGTGACAAACAATGCCTTTTTAGAGAGATGACCAAAGGTAACGACGATTTCGTCTTTGCATGGCCCATCAGGCACCGCTGAGCTGCAACCACGGATCTTGGCTATCGAGGCTGGGACGCCAGGCTGGGCCCTCCAGCTCGCCAGGTCGGCGATCTTCATCGTAGCGTCATGTGCCTTCAGCGCCGCGCGCGCCTCATCAGGTGACATGCCCAACTTGAGGCCGACGATGTCGGTGGCCTTGGCTTGGCCGAAAGACTGACCCGAGAGGCCCAATGTGGTGACTGCTACCACTATGGTGAGTAAAAACTTCTTGTTTTTCAAACTTGTAATCATGCTTCTCCCTTAGGTTCTCGATAAAAAAAACAGGCCTTGGGCAAACACTCCCTTTGGCCTGCGTTGCGACGGCGCGTCCCTGCCGCGCCGCGGGCCATCTTAGCGAGCGCCCCACAGCGGCCTGGAGAGGCACGCACATGAATTGCAACGAACCGTTTCCGGGGCGGGATTTATTCCTGGAGAATGTGAAATAGTTGGCAGGGCCACGCGCGCTCGCAGGCGAACTGCGTGATCGCTGTGGTGTGCCGATGAAGACCGAGCGGGCTTTGCCTGCGGATGCAGGCCCGCCTTCACGGCGCCGCTGCAAAAATTTTTTACCCCCACCTCACGAAGTTAATCCGGCGGTGCCCGCATGGGGCTGCTCAGGGGATTGGGGCGGCGGTGCCTGGGTCTGCGGGAATCTGCAGAATACGCTGGATGGTGCTTAACAGCTCCATGCTGGAGGTACGGGCCTTGAGCAGGACTGCCTCGGCCCGCTTATCTTCCGTCAGGTCCGTGTCGCTGGGCGAAAACACGATCACCGGCGGCCGCGGATCGAGCGCGTCAATGTCCTCGACCAGGTCCCAGCTTGACTCCTTGCCCGGCCCCAGGTCCAGCAGCACCAGGTCAAAGGGCTGCTCCCGCAGCAGGGCACGGGCTTCGTCCAGCGTGGCGGCAGATGTGAAGTTGGCGAAATCCTGGGCCACCGCGGCGACGATGCGCTGGATATCGGGATCGGCTTGCACATGCAGTATGCGCGGCTTGCCGGCCTGTATGCCGGCGACGGCCCGGCGTACGCTGAGGACCAGCAGATCTTCATCAATCGGCTTTTGCAGCCAATCCGAAACCGTGAGAGGTTTGTGGTTGAACTGCAGTTGCCCTTCCTCTGCCAGGGCCGAAATCACCACGACCGGCAGTTTGCGGGTGCTTTCGTCGTCGCGCAGCGCGCTGATGAAGGCAATGCCGTTCTGGCCGGGAAGCTTCAGGTCCACGGTCACGGCATCGTAGTGGCTCCCCGCGAGGCAGGCCCGAGCCTGTTCGGCGCTATAGGCCATCTCGGTTTCAAATCCCGCCTTGTCCAGCATCATGCTGATCAGCCTGGCCACGTCGGGGTCATCCTCGCAAATCAGGATGCGCAGCTGAAAGACGTCAGCCTTGGCCCGGAACGGCTGCGCCAAAGGCACCGGAGTCCGCCACTCGGGCAACTCGAAGAAGAAAGTGGTGCCCGTGCCCACCACGCTGGTAAAGCCTATGCTGCCGCCCATCTTCTCGATGAGCGCCTTGGAAATGTTGAGCCCGAGACCGGTCCCGCCTTTTTGCCGGGTGTCGGAGGAATCCGCCTGCGAAAATTTCTGGAAGATACGGCCGCGAAACTCTTCCGGAATGCCCGGGCCGCAATCCACCACTTCGATCCGCACACTCTGGGCCGTGCGCGACACCCGCACCTCCACCACTCCGCCCGGTGGCGTGAACTTCACCGCATTGGACAGCAGGTTGGTCAGCACCTGGATCATGCGGTCCCCATCAATGCGCACCTGCAGCGGCACATCGGGCGCCCGCAGCCGCAAGGTCGCGCTGTATTGGCCCGCGAAACCCTCGTTGGCGGCCAGCACCTGCTGGATCAGCGGCCTGAGGTCAATGACCTGCAGGTCCAGGCGCATCTTGCCGGACTCGATCTTCTCGCTGTCCAGCATGTCGTTGATCAGCCGGATCAGGCGCTCACAGTTGCTCTTGGCGATGCCCACCAGGTTCTTCACGGTCTCGGGCAACTCGCCGCCCACACCGCCGAAGATCAGCCCGAGCGAGCCGCGAATGGAGGTGAGCGGGGTTCTCAATTCATGTGAGACCGTCGAAATGAATTCATTTTTCATGTTTTCGACCCTCTTGCGCTCTATCAGGTCGTAGGCAACGCAAAGAAAACCCGTCAGCGCAAGCTGCTCATCCCTCAGCGCCGTGACCGATACCATCACAGGCAAACGGCTGCCGTCCTTGCGGATATAAGTCCATTCCCGCTCGTCCGCCAAGCCGCCGCGCGCCCTGGCAACAAGCGCTTCAAAACCGGCTTTGACCGGTTGTCCCAGTTCGAGGCTCAGCTGCCGCGCGCGCTCCGCCATTTCGGTTTCGTCGTGCAGCAAGTCGGGTGTATGCCGGGCGAAGAGCTCGCTGGCTGAATAACCCAGCATGCGATGCGCCCCATTGTTGAACAGGCGGATCACTCCGTTGGTATCCGTCGAGATGATGGAGAAATTGGCGCTGTCCAGGATTGCCTGCTGCAGTTCCGTGCTTTCCGACAGCTGATGATTCAGCGTGCGCTCGACCTCCCTGGAGCGTTTGTGCGCCACCAGCCAGAACAGCAGCGCCAGGACGAACGCGACGGACGTGGAGACTGCAACGATGAATCGCGCCTGTTCCGATTGCGCATTGTTGCTCGCGACCAGTTCCTGCATATGCGCGACCTGCTCGTCGGACAGCTGCTGTACCGCGGCCTGAAAGCCGTTCTGCGCATACATCAGCTCCTGCTCAATGATGCGGGTGACTTCGCGCTCGTCGCCGGCCTTTTTTGCCTGGAATGCGTCGGCGCGGATCTTCTGGTATTGCAGGCGCCGTTCGGTTGCCGCGGAAAAGGTCTCCACAATCGGGTCATCGTGCAAGGCCGTATCCAGTTTGCGCAGGATAACGTTGACTTTTTTGACCGTTTCGTCGATCTCGGCGCGAACTTCCTTTTCCAGTGCCGGGTCATTGGTTTTGAGCAAAAGCAGCGTCCGCAAGGTATTGGCCCGCGTCAAGCGATGCCATTCCTTGATCTGCCGCTCCACCACCAGTCCGGCGTCAACCATCTCGTCGTTGACGCGCTCCAGCTTCATGATCCACCACACGCCCGTGATGGCGATCAGCGCGGTGAATCCCAGCATGGAACCCAGGCCAACGAGGAGTTTTCCTGTGACGCCGCCGAATTGCCAATGTTTCATCGCAGTCTTTTCGTTCCGCATGCAATTTCGCCGCGTTTGTTATAGAAGAATTTCACGCAATGCGAGCTGTATCGCGTGCCTTAGCCGCAACGGCAATCGGCAAATCGTCCAGGCGATTGCGTACCTGCTGCAGATAGTCTGACCGGAAACGGCGCAAAATGAAATCCCGGTAATCGTTGTGTTCCAGCTCCTGCCAGGCGCGCCGCTTCGCGATCCCGGAGCATTCGCGGGAATCCGCCATCATGCTGTCGCTGATCGCTGCCTGTGCATCGGTCATCAGTTCATAGCCGTAAAGCGCCATGTAGTCGCGCGCCAAGGTCTCGATCACTTCGATTTCCTTCATCGAAAGCTGCGTTTTGAACTTGTCCGCGTTGGCGGCTATCGGCGCGAAACAATTCGAAGCCCAGAGCGCCGACATATGGGATAGCTGCTGCGCCTCGTGTGAACGCGTTACATCCAGCATTTGCGGCAGGTACTCGATGCCGAAGAAGCGGCAGATCCTGCGCAGCGTGCTCTCCTGATCGGCAAGAAAATCCTCATAGCGCACGGTAAGCACCCGTTCCGGATAACGCTCCGCCAGCGACAGCGCCACACGATACGCATCAACCCATGCCATCGCGTTCAGGGTGGCATCGAAGTCGTGGATGATGGCGCGGGTCATGGATGCCACCTGCGCGCGGGGATCCCGCACGACATTCAGGAACAGCAGCTGCGGAAACAGGCTCATCAACTCGTCCGCGTAGTGCACGCTGTCCAGCGATTTATCCATGACGATTCTTGCGTCATGCAGCTCTCCGGCGCGTAGCAGCAACTCCCAGACGACGCGATGCACACTGCGCCTCTCGAGGCGTATCGCCTCGAATATCTGCCTCGGATCAAATACCACGTTGGGCCACTTGACCGGGCTTGCCGCCTGCAAACCCACCACGTCCACCACCATGCGGAAATACGCCCGGTCATCGGAAAGATCGCCATAGAGCGGCACCAGCGGCATGAAATCCACGATATGCAAGGGATAGGGCGAGTAAAAGTGCGGATTGAAGCTCAGGCGCAAGCGCAAGGCATGGCTGCCGCAGCGCCGCAGCGGGATCATCAGCACGGGCCGTGGGCGAGAGTGCACAAGGGCGCCGGCATCTTTTGCTTCTGCTACCTCCATACGCCTGCTCCTGTTATTGCTTACCTTGAGTCAGCTGAAATATTCAGCGCACAACGGCCAAAGAAATTGTTGACCCGTCGATCATGAGGCCTGCTTTGTGTTGCGGCTCATTTGAAGCAGCGCTGCGCAACCAGGTCGAGCAAGGTCTGGGTCGAATCTTTCAAAGGCAATGCGTCGGTGTCGAGCACCAAATCAGGTATGAGCGGCGTTTCGTAGGGAGACGAAATTCCGGTAAATTCCGCAAGCTGTCCGGCGCGCGCCCGCACATACAGCCCTTTCGGGTCGCGCTGTTCACAGACGGTTGCCAGCGTACTGACATGGACTTCAACGAATCGTGCATCGCCGATGATGCCTCGCGCCATTTTCCGGTCGTCCCGGAACGGCGAGATCAAGGCTGTGATCACGATCAATCCGGCTTCGTTCATCATGTGCGCGACTTCGGCCGTGCGTCGAATATTTTCACGCCGGTCTGGCGCAGAGAATCCCAGGTCTTTGCTCAGCCCATGGCGCAGGTTGTCCCCGTCCAGAACGAAGCAAGGGTGGGCGAGATCCAGCAGCATGGCTTCCAATGCGTACGCGAGCGTGGACTTTCCCGCACCGCTCAATCCGGTCAACCAGATCGTGGCCGGGGTCTGCCCGAGCAAGGCTTGCCTGCATTGCCCGGTGACCATGCCGGCATGGTAGAAAACATCTGTGCCAGGCAAGCTGCGGCTCTGTTCTGAAGGCTGAACGACCATTGAGGCAATGTCAGCCGCGGAGCCCTTCGCCACATCGAACATACGCATAGACGTTCTCATGCTGAGAGTTCCTCGCTTGAATGCGTTCGTCCGCCAATCGGGTTGTTGCGCAAGCGCAATATCGGCGGGTCAGTATCAGACAGAAGCGCGCAAAGGCCACCAAAGACAAGCACAAGATACTCTGCGGGGACTTTTAGTCAATACTACCTTCGTCTATATGGGCGTTATGGGCAATATTACCTTCGCGCCGAAGGCCAAGTTCCGATTCACACGCCCATGTTTATTGCGAGCCTGAAGGCCGCGCCGTCACGGCGTCACCCGCATAAAACATCCCGCCCGACCTCACGAAGTTGCCGCCACCCAGGTGGTGGATGGTCTGCAGCTCGCGGTTGTCCTCACCGAAGCGCCAGTGCCCATTCTGGAATACACGTTCATCGGCGGCCGCGGCCACGACCTCCGCGAAACAGGTGTCGTAGGCATCCTCGGTGTGCGGCTCGGGGATCAGCCGGCATTCCAGCCAGGCCGCGCAGCCCTCCTCCAGCAAGGGCATGCCCAGGACGGGACCGCTGCGGGCCTTCAGGCCGTAGTGTGCGAACTTGTCGATGTCGCGCCCGGACTCGCTGCCCACCGCATGCGTCAAGGCGGCCAGGGTGCTGCCCGGTATGCAGATGCCGAAACCGCCGCTGACCATGATCAGTTCACGCGTATAGGTCTTCTTGTCGATCACCACAGAGATACGCGGCGGCGTGAACTCCACCGGCATGGACCAGGCCGCAGCCATCACATTGCGGGCTTTGCCGTGCGCGCTGGTCACCAGCACCGTGGGGCCGTGGTTGATCAGCCGGCTCGCGTGCTGGAGCGCGACCTCCCTGAAATGGCTCATGTCACTTGGCAAACAGGTTGTCCAGGCTGGCAAAGGCCTTGAACTCGATGGCGTTGCCGGACGGGTCCAGGAAAAACATGGTGGCCTGCTCGCCCGGCTCGCCCTTGAAGCGGACATAAGGCTCGATGACAAATTTCGTGCCGGCCGCCTTCAGGCGCGTCGCCAGCGCGTCCCACTCTGGCAGCGACAGAATCGCGCCGAAGTGGCGGACCGGAACGTTGTGGCCGTCCACCGCGCTGGTCTGGCGATGGCCGCATTCTTCGGGCGCCAGGTGGGCCACGATCTGGTGGCCGTAGAAATTGAAGTCCACCCATTCATTGGAGCTCCGGCCTTCGGAGCAGCCCAGCAGTTCACCATAAAACTGGCGCGCCACGGCCAGGTCGTGGACGGGGAATGCCAGGTGGAAAGGTGGGAGGGCTTTGGCGGGGGGGGCGGTGTTGTGTGCGGTCATCGTGAGCCTTGTGAAATCGTGAAAGCCTTACTTTAGGGCGATTCATGAAGTTTGAAAAACGATATATATTCAAACTGAGAATCAATAATTTCGATGAATTAAAGCCCTCCCCCCATGATCACCGAGCTCAAAACCCTGATCGCGGTCGTTCGCTACGGCGGTTTTTCCGCGGCCGGCGAGCAGATCGGGCTCACCCAGTCCGCCGTGAGCAGCCAGATCCAGCGGCTGGAGGAATCTCTGGGCTTTGCGCTTTTCGACCGCACGCGGCGTTCCGCCGTGCTCAACGAGGCCGGCGCCAGGGTGCTCGCGCGCGCCGAAGACATTGTGGCGCTGTATTCAAAGCTGGGCGATGCGGGCGGCGATGAGGAACTCGCCGGCACCTTGCGCATAGGCGCCATTGCCTCGGTGCAGTCTTCGGTGCTGCCGCGCGCGCTGGCCTCGCTGCGCAAAGACAATCCCAGGCTGCTCGTCAACATTCTTCCCGGCGTGTCCATGAGGCTGATGGACCAGCTCGACAGCGCCGAGATCGACGCGGCCATCATGATCCGGCCGCCCTTCGGCATCCTGCCCGAGATGAGCTGGCAGCCCCTGATGCGCGAGCCCTTCAAGCTGCTGATCCCCAAAGACAGCAAAGGCCGGGACTGGCGCAAGCTGCTCGAAACCCAGCCCTTTTTGCGCTATGAGCGCACCTCCTTCGGCGGGCGGCTGGTGACGCGTTTTTTGCGCGACAACAAGCTCAGCGTGCGGGACGCCATCGAACTCGACGAAATCGCGGGCCTCATGAAGCTGGTCGCCGAGAGCCTTGGGGTCGCGCTGGTGCCCATGGTCGAGGCCTACCTGCCCCTGCCGCCAGGCGTGCGCGCCATTGACCTGGGCGACAAGACTTTTTACCGCGAGATCGGCATCCTGCGCAAAGGCCTGGGCTCGCGACAGCCTGTTGTGCTGGCCCTGCAAAAACACCTGCGGGAGGCGATTGCGCCCTTGCCGGCCTAGCCGCCCGTGCGGGGCCCCTGTTTCAAGCCTGATCGAAAAGCCGCCTCAGCACAGGCGCGATGAGAAGCACCGCGTAGCCCGCCAGATGCACCGCCGCAAGCGCGCAGATGCCGAGCGCCAGGCCGAACAGGAGCTCGGTGGTGCTGGAGGCTTTTTCTTGCTCTTCCCCGGGCGTGGGGGCCTCGATCACGGGGGGATGGATCAAAGTGTTCATGCCGCATCATCCGCAAACAAAATCATTCACGAGGTCGGGTGATGCCTTGTCTCAGGCTCGGAGGAAAACCTACAGGGAAACCCTCAGTCCTCGAGCATTTCCGGTGTCTCCCTGCCGCGGCGAAAATAGCGCCTGACCTGCTCGGGATCGCTCCCCACGGCGTACACGGCCGCGCGCAGTTCGTGCTCGGTGCATTGCAATTCAGCGCACCAGGCCTGCACGACCCGTGGATCAAGCAGGGTGATGCGGTCAATCGCCGCGGCGTTTGGGGGCGCTTGCGAAGCCATCATGGTTCTCCCTTCAGGTGGGACATTTCATGCTGCCGGAATGCGCCAAGCCTGTTCCCAAGCCTGGATACATCCTGCTACATAACTCTGCTACCTTTTGGGCTATAGCGCATCCCCCAATTGGAGGAGGTGGCTGGAAACGCGAGCTTACGAATTCAGGAGATTCAGGCCGGGCCAGCCAAGGCGCAGAAGTCCCGGACCGCGGCGCCTGCCTGTTGCAGGGGCGCCTCACCGATCGCATAGGCGAAGCGCAGGTGATGCGCCAGGCCGAAAGCCGAGCCATGCACCACACCCACGTTCGCTTCCTCGAGCAGCGCGACCGCAACGGCCTCGTCGGAATCGAGCAGCGCGCCGCCCGCGCTGCGCCTGCCTATCAGGCCGGCACAAGAAACAAATGCATAGAACGCGCCGGCGGGCGTCTCACAGCGCAGCCCCGGGGCCTGGTTCAACTGCGCGACCAGCAGGTCGCGTCGCCGCTGGAACTGGGCGCGGCTTTGCGCGATGAAATCCTTGGGGCCGTTGAGCGCCGCGACGGCGGCATGCTGCGAGATCGAGCAGGCGCCCGAGGTCTGCTGCCCCTGCAGCTTTTCCATGGCCTCCAGCAGCCACCGGGGCCCGGTGCCAAAGCCGATGCGCCAGCCCGTCATCGCGTAGGCCTTGGACACACCGTTCATGGTCAGCGTGCGTTCCCGCAGTGCCGGCACGGCCTGGGCCAGGGTGCAAAACGCCGCGCCGTCGAAGATCAGGTGCTCGTAGATGTCGTCGGACAGGATAAGGACGTGCGGGTGCGCCAGCAGCGCGCGACCGAGTGCCTCCAGTTCTTCGCGGCTATAGACCGCACCCGTGGGATTTGACGGGGAGTTCAGGATCAGCCACTTGGTTCGGGGCGTGATCGCGGCCTCAAGGGCAGCGGGCGTCAGCTTGAAACCGGTTGCCGCGTCGCAGGCAACGATCACGGATACGCCACCGCAGATCTGGACCATCTCCGGGTAGCTGACCCAGTATGGCGACGGAATGATCACCTCGTCGCCCTCGTTGAGCGTGGCGGCCAGGGCGTTGTACAGCACCTGCTTGCCGCCCGAGCAGACGATGGTGTCCTGCCACGCTACGTCGAGCCCGTTTTCGCGCTGGTATTTTGCGGCCACCGCCTCGCGCAAGGCCCGCAAGCCGGCCACCGGCGTGTAGCGCGTATGCCCCGCCCCAATAGCGGCAATGCCCGCTTCGCGCACATGGAGCGGCGTGTCGAAGTCGGGCTCTCCCGCGGTCAGCGAGATCACCGGGTGGCCGGCGACTTTTCGTAGCGCGGCGCGGTCCATCATGCGATAGGTTGCGGAGGGCTGCGCGGCGGCCAGTCGGGTGTTCAGTACCTGGGCGCTCGTCACTTCTGCGGCTCCACGGCAATGGCTTCAAATTCCTTGTCGTGCATCACGTCGGCGACGGAGCGCCCTGCCCTGACTGCGGCCACCATGCCTTCCTGGCGGCGGTTAATCTTTTCCCCCAGGGCCAGCACTTCTTCGATCTTTTCTTGTGGGATAAAGACGGTGCCGCAACGGTCCGCAATCACGTAGTCGTTTTCATGCACGGTCACGCCGGCCATTTGCATCGGTTTGCCGGCGTCGAGCTGGACCACGCGGTTGCGCGCGCTGACCATAGTGATGCCTTTGCCGTACACAGGGTAGGAGATGGACTCGCTGCCTTCGATGTCGCGGCTGCAGCCGTCAATGACGGTGCCGCGGATTTTCTTGGCCGTGGCGGCGTTGGCCAGGATGTCGCCCCAGCAGGAGACGCCCTCGATGCCGCCGGCAATCACCAGCACCCTGTCGTCCGTTGTGATGGCGTCGATCACGGGCGAGATCAGGTGGACCGTGGGCTTGGCTTCGGTCTTGGGCCCCAGCAGGACGGTGCTGGCCCGGCCCACGACCTTGGGGCAGTCCCAGAGCGGCCTCAGCCCATAGGTGGCGCCGGGCAGCCCCAGGAAATCCAGTGCGTCGGAAACGGTGTTGCTGTCCAGCGCCGCGAGGCGCTGCAAAGTCGGCTTGTCCATGGTGTCAAACGCCTTTCTGGCTCAGGGTGGCATCCACCCAGGCCGATGAGTATGTACCCGCGAGGATCGCGGCGATGGTGGCCTGCTCGTCCCGCACCTTGGCATGGGCTTTTTCCGCGACCTGCACCGAAAGCGCGACGGGCACTGCGACAATGCCGTCCGAGTCGCCAACAATGATGTCCCCGGGCTGGACCAGCATACCGCCCACAGTCACGGGCACATTGATGCTGCCGGGACCGTCCTTGTAAGGGCCGCGCAGGCTGACGCCCCTGGCCCAGCACGGAAAGCCCTGTGCCTCGAAGGCGTCGACGTCGCGGATCGCGCCGTCCATCACAAAGGCCGCGGCGCCGCGCATGCGCGCCGTCGTCATCATGATCTCGCCCACCAGCGCGCGCGAGATGTCCCCCTCCCCGTCCACCACCAGCACATCGCCGGCCCGCAGCATGTCCAGGGCCTTGTGGATCAGCAGGTTGTCGCCGGCCCGCACGCGCACCGTGAAGGCATTGCCGCAGCAGCTGACCATGGATCGGTTGACGGGCCGCAGCGCGGTGGTGCCGACCAGGCGCCCGCCCATGACGTCGCCGATCACCGAGCTGGGCAGGCTGCGCAAGGCGTCCAGCGCGGCGGCGTCTTCTTTCACCCGGGGGTGGATCTCGATTCCGTTGAATGCCGTCATGCTCAATCCACCTTCGCGCCGGAGCGCTTGACCACGGACTCCCACAGGGGCAGCTCCGAGGCGATGAATTTGGCGAAGGCTTCGGGCGTACCCTTGACGTCGGCCGATCCCATTTTGTCCAGGCTGATGCGCGCTTCCTTCGAGTCGAGCACGGTGTTGAGCGCACTGTTCAGCCGCTTCAGCAGCGCCGCCGGCGTGCCGGCCGGCGCGAACAGGCCGTACCAGTTCTCGGTCACGAAGCCGGGCATGCCCTGCTCCTTCATGGTCGGCACATTCGGCAAGCCGGCTGAGCGGGCCGCGCCCGTGGTGGCGAGGGCGCGTATGCGGCCCGACGCGAGCTGCGGCACGATCACGCTCATGGCTTCGAAAGACATTTCCACCTGCCCCGCTACCACATCCTGGATCGCCGGCCCCGAGCCTTTGTAGGGGATGTGGGCCAGGGATATCTTTTGCTCCAGCTTGAGCAGCTCGCCCATCAAATGCTGCGGGCTGCCGCTGCCGGCCGATGCGTAGCTGAGTTTGCCCGGGTTCTTTTTGGCAAGTTCCACCAACTGGGCGAGGCTGGTGGCCGGCACGCCGGCGCTGACATACAGCACCAGGGGCACGGAGGCGACCTGGCCGATCGGCGCGAGTCCCTTCACCGGGTCCACGCGCAGCTTGTACAGGTTCCGGTTGATCACGATGCCGGTATTGCTGCCCAGCAAAAGCGTGCATCCGTCCGGCGCGGCGGTGGCCACAAATTCAATGCCGATATTGCTGCTGGCGCCCGCCTTGTTCTCGACGATCACGGGAGTCCCGAGTTCCTTCATCAGGCCGGGCTGGATCAGCCGCGCCAGCAGGTCGGTGGTGCCGCCCGGGGGATAGGGCGACACGAGCTTCACCGCAGGGCAAGGGTAAGCGGCTTGTGCACAGGCCGCGCCCGATGCGATGGCAAGAACGGTGGAAGTGGCAAGCGTGGAAAGAATACGAACGGGATTCATGTTGTTTGTCTCCGGGAAATAGGGATTCAGGCCGCCAGCGGCGAATCGGCCGCGCGCTGCAACGTGTGGTACTTGAACTGCTTGCGGGCCTCGGCCAGCGGCGTGCCGGCCAGGGCTGCGGCGAGGATCTGTTCCTCAATCACCCGGGTTTCCAGCGCCTTGGCCAGCACGTCCTGCAGGCGGGCTCGCGGCACCACCACAATGCCGTCCGCATCCCCGACGACCAGGTCGCCCGGGCAGACCCGCACGTCGCCCAGCGTCACCGGCTGCTCATAGGCCTCGACCTGCACGCGGTCCTTGCCGGTGCGCATGAAACGGCCGTGGGCGTACAGCGGGTAGCCCACTTCATCGGCCTCCGCCGTGTCGCGGCAGACGCCGTGGATGACCGTGCCGGCCAGGCCCTTGTGCGCGGCCAGCCGGCTCAGGATGCCGCCCCACACCGTGCAGTCCAGGCGGCCGCCGTTGTCGAGGACGGCGACGGTGCCGGGCTTGAGCGTGTCGATAAAGTCGCCCACGGTTCCGGGCGAGGAGCGGTCTATGGGCGCGAAGCGCACGGTGAAGGCGAAGCCGAACAGCTTGGCCGGGCCGGCCACAGGGCGTATGCCCAAAGCGCTGCCGGGCAGCTTCAGCGCGTCCAGCGCATCGGAAATTTCGGCGGTGGACAGGGCTTTGGCCTGCTGGAACCAGGCAGCCTGGCTGATGTCTTGGGAGGTGTCGTTGCTCATGGATCGCATCATCAAGCAGTGAATATCTGAATGCAATCGCCGATTTTTGAATTAATATTCAAAAATAATGAACTTAAAGCAAATCAGATACTTTTGCGAAACCGTGGACGCCGGAAATGCCCGTGCCGCGGCCGAAAAACTGTTCGTCGCGCCGACGGCCATCAGCATGCAGATCAGCCAGCTGGAGGCCTTGCTGGGTGGCGCCCTGTTTGACAGGGCAACCCGGCCCATGGGCCTGACGCCGCTGGGCCAGTTTGTTTACTCCAAGGGCACGGAGCTGCTGTCGGCCAGCGGCCGGCTGGAAGTCGAGGCCAAAGGCATGGCTGCGGGCAAGCTAGGCTGGTTGGGCATAGGTTTTACGCGCTCCACGATTTTTTCCATCCTGCCCGAGGCCGTGCGCGCCATGCAGTCGGCCTTGCCCGACGTGCGCATCGACCTGGAGGAAATCCTTACCGAGGAACAACCGGCCGCCTTGCGCAGCGGCGCCATCCACCTGGCCATCGCGCGCACCCTGGGCGCGTTCACGCGCGAACCCGACCTGCACTACACCGAACTCTTCGATGACCCGCTGGTCGTCGCCCTTCCCGCGCAGCATCCGCTGGCGGCGCAGGCCAGCCTGCGGGCCGCGGAGCTGAACGCCCTGCCCTATGTGAGCTACCCCAAGGTGGCCAATGCGCACTTTTCCCGGCAGGTGCTGAACATCCTCGAGCAGGCCGGCGCCAAGGTCCAGGTCGGCCATGAGGCCAAAGAAATCAACACGGCGCTGGGACTGGTGGCCGCGGGCGTGGGCGCGACGGTGGTGGGCCGCAGTGTCGCCACGAACAACCGCGGCGACATCCGCTTTGTGCCGATTGCCGACCTGTCCGTCGGCAGCAAGGTTCTCGCGGTCCGCAAAGCCGGCCCCGCAAGCGCACTGGTAGAGGCCTTTCTGGACAAGCTGCGCGAGCAGGTGCCAGGCCGCGACTAAGGCTTGCTGTTCAGCGCCGCAGCGGCGCGCACCAGCGCCTTCAAGGCCTTTTCGTCGATCTTGTCGCCCTCGTGGATATCGATGGCGCGCCGGGTGTTGCCTTCGAGGCTGGAATTGAACAGGCCTGACGGGTCCTCGAGCTTCGCACCCTTGGCGAAGGTCATCTTCACGGCGCTCTTGTAGGTCTCGCCGGTGCAGATGATGCCGCCGTGCGACCACACCGGCACTCCGCGCCACTTGAGCTCCTCGACCACGTTCGGAACCGCTTGCTGGATGATCTTGCGGATGCGGGCCAGCGTTTCGCCGCGCCAGTCATTGAGCTCACGAATCTTCAGGTCGATCTGGGCGGAGGCGGAAGCGCCCTCACTGGCTTTCGCGTCGCTGTTCGTTGCTTTTTTCATGGTGGATGCTGCTTTCTCTTGAGGTTTTAGCCGCTCACATTTTTTCGCCGGGCAATTCGCTGGCCTGCCGGATCCAGGCGGCCAGCTGGGCCTCATCGAACCGGCCGTCCTCCAGGATGTGGAGATAACGCGTGTCCTGGCTTTTGGATTCGACCGGTGGCACGGGGCGTAGCGACAGGCCGCGAAAGAAGGCTACCTTGACGTAGTGCGCAAAGCAATGAAAGCTCAGAAACCAGCCCTGGCCCGCCACGCCGTAAAACGGTGAATTCCATTTGACGGCCTTGTGCACGCCGGGCACGGTGCGGGTGACCAGCGCATCGAGGCGCCGCCCCACATCGCTTTTCCAGCCCGGCATGGCCGCGATATAGGCCTGCACCAGGGCATCGCCCTCGCCTTTCGGGATTTGCGGGTTGCCGCCCGCGAGCAGCGCCGGCTTCGCGCGGGCCTTGCTGTCCGTTGTTTTCATCTCCGGGCCTTCTTGCGAAGAATGCGGGCCTCAGTCCGCCCGCACCAGCACCTGCTCCAGTTGGGCAAAGAACTGTTGCCAGCCGTGTTTCGCGCCCTGGTAAGCCTGTTCCTGGTCGGTGCGGAAGCCCTCCTGCTCCATGCGTAAACGGGTGCCCGTGCCTGTGGGCGTGAGCGTCCAGGTGACCACGCTCTCCAGGCCGTAGGCGGCCCAGGTGTAGGACAGGGTTTTCTCGGCTTCAACGGTTTTCACCTCGCAGTCGACGGAACCCCAGTCGGCGCTGAGCTTGAAGCTGCGGCCCACAACGGGCTGGAAGTCGTTCTTCATGAGCCATTCCGCGATCAGGTGCGGCTGCGTGAGCGCGCGCCAGATCTTGGCCGGCGGGTGGGGAATCTCCCGTTCAACAATAACGGAGCGGGTTTCGGTAACGGCTTGGGCTTGGGTCATTGGTCCATCCTTTTCAACAGTGATTCAAGGTCATCGAAGCGTTCATTCCAGAACGCGCCATAGGTGCTCACCCAGTCGCGCAGCGGTGCAAGTGCCAGCGGCTGGGCGCTGTAATGCGTCTCGCGGCCCTGCTGCCTGTCGTTCACGAGTTTTGCCTGTTTGAGCACGCGCAGGTGCTTGGACACCGCGGGCTGCGACACTCCGGCGCGGTCGGTCAAGGCGCGCACGGTCTGCTCCCCGTCGCGGGCCAGGCGCTCAAAGATCGCCCGGCGTGTCGGGTCGGCCAGGGCTTTGAAAACTTCGTTCGCGAGGGCTTGCATGGCCAAATCATAACCATATGGTTATTGATTCGTCAAGCGCTCCCCCGGCCGCTTCGATGGCGGCGGCGTGCCAGAAACCTGGGACAGGTGAGAGGAAGAAAAAAGGGCAGCCAGCGGCTCAGGCCAGGCCGCACCACTGGGCGATGCGATGTGTCATGTCGCCCCACAAGCCAAAGAGCGCGGCCAGCACCAGCACGCCGCCGCCGGCGCGCACGCCAAGCTGCCCGCCCAGGCGGTTACCGGCCTGCCGCAGCCCGGCGAGCATGCGCGGCGCGAGCAGCAAGGAGACGCCGCTGCCCACAGCAAAAGCCGCCATGGCGAATGCACCCTGCAGCGGCCCGCCGCCCAGCGAGGCCACCAGCAGCGCCGAATACAACAGGCTGCAAGGCATAAAAGCCCAGAGCATACCCACCGAGAACATGCCGCCCCGCGATGCGGCCACCACGCCCACCCTGGACCAGGCCGATCGCCCTGCCCGGTCCGCCCAGGCCGGCTGGCTGGCATTGACCACCAGCACCAGACCCCAGCCAAGCACAGCCAGGTGAAACAGCATCCAAACCGGTTTGAACGCGGCCGCGTGTTCCGCCATCCAGGCAAGACTTTGCACCGCGGCGGCGGCCGCCGCGCCTGCGGCGGAATAACCGACCAGCCGCCCGGCCTGGAAGAGTAGCGGCGACTGCGGCCGCCGGTTTGGGTCCATGCGCCGCAAGCCGCCGCAGGCCGCGCCACACATCACGGCGCAATGCGGGCCTCCGGCCAGGCCCATCAGCAAAGCGGTGGTGGCAAGCGCGTAGCTCATGGGCGCTTAAATAATGCGCGAGAAGCGGCTGCGGTTGAGGTCGGACTGCAGGTAGCGGTCGAACACCATGGCTACCGCCCTCAGGACGAAGCGGCCTTCGGGCGTGACGTGAAAGCCGCTGTCCGACAGCACGACCAGGCCGGCGTCTTCCAGTTCGCGCAGGCGCTCGAGCTCGGCGGCGAAATAGCGCTTGAAGTCCAGCATCCAGGCCAGTTCCACCGACTCGAACCACACCTGGCCCTGGCACATGATGGCCATGATCACCGCGCGCCGCGCCAGGTCGTCCCGGCTCAGCGCCAGGCCGCGCGTAACCGGGAAACGCCCCTGGTCCAGCAGGTCGCAGTACTCCTCCATGGTTTTGGCGTTCTGGCTGTAAGTGGCGCCCACCGCGCCTATGGCCGACACGCCCAGGCCCACCAGGTCGCGGTCGGGCTGGGTGCTGTAACCCTGGAAGTTGCGGTGCAGCCGGCCCTCGCGGCCGGCCACGGCCAGGGCGTCGCCGGCCAGCGCGAAATGGTCCATGCCGATGTACTGGTAGCCCGCGCCTTGCAAACGCGCCATGGCCTCGGACAGCATGGCGGCCTTGTCTTCGGCCGCCGGCAGCAAGGCCGTCGGGATGTGGCGCTGCGGCTTGAAGCGCTCCGGCAGGTGCGCATAGGCATAAAGCGCGATGCGGTCCGGCCTGAGTTCTTCAATCTGGCCAATGGTGCGCGCAAACGAGGTCTGCGTCTGCCGCGGCAGGCCATAGATCAGGTCCACATTGATGGACTCAAACCCGAGCGTGCGTGCGTCCGCCATGAGCGCGAACACCTGTTCCGCGGGCTGGACGCGATGCACGGCTTTCTGCACGTCGGGATCAAAATCCTGCACGCCAAAGCTCAGGCGGTTAAAACCCAGCGCAGCCAGGGCGGCCAGCCGGGCCTTGTCCACGGTGCGCGGGTCCACCTCGATGGCCATCTCGGCGCCGGCCGCGATGTCGAAATTGCGCCTGAGCATGTCCATCAACCGGGCCAGTTCCGCATCGGAGAAAAAAGTCGGCGTGCCGCCACCCAGGTGCAACTGGCTGACAGGCTGGCCCTGGCCCAGGCGCGCCGTGTACAGCGCGACTTCGCGCTCCAGGTAGCCCAGGTAGGCGGTCGAGCGCGCATGCTGTTTGGTGATGATCTTGTTGCAGGCGCAGTAGTAGCACAGCGATTCGCAGAACGGGATATGCACATAGAGCGACAGCGGCGCCGCCGATGCCTCGGCCCGCGAGCGCCTGTCGTCCAGCGCGCGGCCGTGGTCGGCGGCGCTGAAGGCCTCGACAAAGCGATCCGCCGTGGGAAAGGAGGTGTAGCGCGGGCCCGGGATATCAAAACGCTTGAGGGCCTGGGGTAATACAGCGGACATGGGATGCTTCAACCTAGAAACGGCAGTTGGATGCGTCTGAGTGTGCTGCGCAGGGCGTGCCAGGCAAGGCGCGACAACGCTGTGGGCTATTGCCCACAAGGCGGAGCAACGCTGCATGGCGCGGCCTGCGCGGCGCAATCGGGCGCATAGCGCTGGTATCCAGACAGGTACCGTTAACGAAGAGGAAAAAGTCAGTGTTCATGAGGCCCTCGAGAGGTTTGCAAGCGGTCAACTGCGGTTTCTAGGTTGAAAGGTGAGGCCTCCACTGTGCCGCCGGCGCGCCAAGGCCGCGTTGATGTGGATCAACGGCGGTGCAAGACGGGCGCCGCGCCGGCGCGTTTGCCTTGCGCTTGACCTGCGTCAAATCCCGGAAAACGCGGCGCCCTAAGCTGGCGGCTTCCCCATCGCCCCGGGCCTGACAGCCCTGGCGCCTACCTTTGATCCTCATGCACTCCACCCAGATCACCCAAGCCATCTCCCCCGCAACGCCCCTTCCCCACCGAAAAATCCTGCGTTCCTGGCTGGCCCCCATTTCGGCCAAAAACACCGGCATCGCCCTGGCGCTGTCCGTGGCGGACTTTGCCCTGTTCGCCGCCTGCATGGCTGGCGCGGTGCTCACGCGCCACCCTGTACTGCAAGTGCTCATGGGCCTGGCGGCCGGTTTCATGATCGCCAGGCTGTTTATCCTGGGCCACGACGCCTGCCACCAGAGCTTCACGCCGCACCGCAGGCTCAACCGCTGGCTGGGCCGGCTGCTGTTCCTGCCCTCGCTCACTCCCTACAGCCTGTGGGACGTGGGGCACAACGTCGTGCACCACGGCTATACCAACCTCAGCGGCTTTGACTTCGTCTGGCAGCCCGCGACGCTTGAGGCCTATCAGCGCATGCCCGCCTGGAAACAATGGCTGGAGCGCGCCTACCGCAGCGGCTGGGCGCCCTGGCTGTATTACGCGGTGGAGATCTGGTGGAAGCGGCTTTACTTTCCCTCCAAAGCCGTGATGCCCACACGGCGCGGCATTTTTATCGCCGACAGCCTGCTGGTCACCGCCGCCGCAGCAGCCTGGGTCGCGGGCCTGGTGATGGCTGCGCCGGCCACCGGCCAATCCACCGCCTGGTTGCTCGCCGTCGGCTTCTTCTTGCCGCTGCTGGTATGGAAGGCCTTGATGGGTTTTGTGGTCTATGTGCACCACACGCACACCCGCATCGCCTGGTACGACAACAAAAAGGACTGGTCGGCCGCCAACCCCTTTGTTTCGACCACCGTGCACCTGCGCTTCAACGGCTTTTTCGGCACGGCGCTGCACCACATCATGGAGCACACCGCCCACCACGTGGACATGGGCGTGCCGCTGTACCGCTTGAAGCAGGCCCAGGCCGTGCTCGAAGAAAAGCTGCCCGGCCACATCGTAGTGCAGCCGTTTTCCTGGCGCTGGTACTTTGGCACCGCGCGCCGCTGCAAGCTCTATGACTTCGGGCGGCGGCAGTGGACGGATTTTTCCGGCAGGCCGACTTCTGAGTCCATGGCCGGTGCCGTGTAAACCGGGAAAAGCCGCTTAGTGGACGCGCGTCTCGAAGATGCGCTTGAGCGCCTCGGCATCGAGGATGCGGATGTGGCGCTTGTCGACTTCGAGGATGCCCTGCTGCTGGAAGGCCGAGAAGGTGCGGCTCACGGTCTCCAGCTTCATGCCCAGGTAGCTGCCGATTTCGGCGCGCGACATGCGCAGGTGGAACTCGCTGGCCGAGTAGCCGCGCAGCTTGAGCCGCTGCGACAGGTTCAGCAAAAAGGCGGCCAGCCGCTCCTCGGCATTCATGCTGCCCAGCAGCATCATCAGGCTGTGTTCCCTGACGATTTCGCGGCTCATCAAGCGGCTCACGGCCTGCTGCATGCTGGCGCTGGCCGCGGCCAGGCCGCTGATCTGTTCGTAGGGAATGGTGCAGACCTCGGTGTCCTCGAGCGCGGTGGAGTTACTGGCATAGACGCCGTTGGCGATGCCGTCCAGGCCCATCAGCTCACCGGCCATCTGGAAGCCGCTGACCTGCTCGCGGCCGTCCGCCAGCGTCAGGCTGGATTTGAAGGTGCCCATGCGCACCGCGTAAATATTGCGGAAGGACTGGCCCTCATGGTAGAGCGCCTGCCCCGCCTTGACCTTGGTGCGGCTGAAATGGAGCTCGTCCAGCCCGCCCACGTCGGCGGGTTTCATGCCGCAGGGCAGGCACAGGTCGCGCAGGTTGCAGTTCGAGCAGTGGGTCGTCAGTGGCGGAATGGCGGCAACTGAAGCGTCGCTGGCGGATGAACAGGCTAAGGACATGATGACTCCTTGGGTTAAAGGGAAGAAACAGGTTGCGCGGCAAGCGTGGCCACGGCCTTCACTTGGCCGGCGAGCTGGTAAAACTCGGTGTGTTTGTCGAGAAAGCAGGCAGCGCCCGCCGCGAGGTAGCGTGCGCGGTAGGCCGGCTCGGCGTGGTTGCTCAGAATGATGAAGGGGGTGCCCGGCGCGGCCTTGAGCACGGCCCGCAGCACTTGCATGCCGGTGCCTTTTTCGAATTGCACATCGAGCACCGCCGCGTCGGGCCGCACGGCCAGGATGCCGGAAATGGCCGACTCGGGCGTGTCGGCCTGGCCCACGACCACCATACCCTGGGCCGTGAGCATCTCGGCCACACGGCGGCGGCTCAGCTCGGAGTCGTCGGCCAGGAAAACCCGGATGGGTGAAGTGCTGTCTTGCATGCCCCTACTGTCGCGCAGGCGGCGCATTCAGGACATCGGGCTTTGCTGAAAGCCCGGCTCGGATAAAGCTGGTTTGCCGGCGCCGGCGCCCCTAGCCCGGCTCGGAATTTTCCTAGTGGGCCATCAGCACCGGCAGCGTCATGCTCTTGAGCACGGTGCGGGACGCGCCGCCCAGCACCCATTCATGGGCGCGGGTACGGCCGTAACAGCCCATCACCAGCAGGTCCGCCTGCAGGTCAAAGGCGCGCGACAGCAGCAGCTCGCCCAGCTTGTCAGGCTCTACCGCTTCGCGTTGCCATTGAGCCTGTACGCCGTGGGCCTGCAGGTAGGAGACGATATTCGGGCCTTCAGCAGCGTCCGCCGCCGCGTCCTCGCCCCAGCTCAGCACATGCACCGAGCCGGCCTTTCGCAGCAGGGGCAGCGCCGCCGCCACGGCGCGCGCTGCCCCGCGGGTGGGTTTCCAGGCGATCACCACATTGCCCGGCAAGCCGGGCCTGGCCGAGGTATAGGGAAGCACCAGCGCCGGCCGCCCGCTCAGGGCGATCACGGTTTCCGGGAAATCCGCGGGCATCAAGGTGGACCAGCCCTCGCCCGGGCCGTGCTGGCCCAGCACCAGCAGGTCGGCATACAGCGCCTGCTGCGCGAACGCCGGGGCCAGCGGAAACTCATGGACTTCCGCCCAGCTTGCCCGCAATCCCGCGGGCTTGAGCTGCTCAAACACCGACCGCGCCCGCGCCAGTTCGGTGTCCTGTGTGTTGTCGCGCTGCACGGCCAGGCCGGGAATGCCGGCGGCCACCGGGAGCGCCTCCGAGGCCGAAGGCGAGGCATACAGCGCTGTGAGGCCGGCGCCGTGCCGGGCGGCAAGCCGGCCGGCAAATTCAAGGCGCTGCGCGAATTGCGGCGACGCATCGGCGTGGACCAGCAGCTGTTTGAGTTCATCGCTCATGGAACACCCCCAGGCTCAGAGTTTCAATACCTTGACTGTAGGCAGCCGTGCCCCGGGCTGTGTTGATCCTGGTCAACACGCCGTTATTTGATCGCTGGCCCTCAGGAGCGTCGGCGGGAGTTCACCTGCAGTTGAACGGGAATACGATAGCGTCATTCACTCCTGGACCCTTATGGAACTCCGCCAACTCCGTTATTTCGTGAAAGTCTGCGAACTGCGCAGCATGGGCCGAGCAGCCATCGAACTCGGCGTGGTGACATCTGCGCTGAGTCAGCAGATAAGCCGTTTGGAGAGCGAGCTCAGCACCCGATTGCTTCAGCGTGGCAGTACCGGCGTAAGCCCCACCGACGCGGGCGTGGCCTTCTTGCAGCAGGCCCAGCTCACGCTGCGCCACGCGCAAGAGGCCGTGCGCGCAGCCCAGCAGGCGCGTCTTTCGGGCCATGTGAGCGTGGGCCTGGCGCCGACCACGGCCTCGGTGCTTGGCCTGCCGCTGATGCAGGCCATGCGTGCGCGTTACCCGGATGTACGGCTGCACCTGGTGGAGTCGCTGTCGGGCCACCTGGCCAGCATGCTGCAAGCGCGCCAACTCGATCTGGCCGTGCTGTTCGAGCCCACCACGCCGCGCCGCTGGAGCATCGAGCCCCTGCTCGACGAAAAGCTGTTCGTCCTGGCCGCCACCGGTTTGGTTCAGCGCCCTTGCGGCCTCAAGGTGCGGCTGGCCCAGCTCGCCGACGTGCCGCTGATCATGCCCAGCGCCGGCCACGGCCTGCGCGCCACCCTCACCGCCGCCTTTGCCCGCGCGCGCATTGAGCCCGACGTGGTGGCCGAGATCGACGGCCTGGCGCTGCTGATGGATGCCGTCCGCGCCGGCCTGGGCGCCACCATCCAACCGGGCGCCGCCGTTGCGCGGCAGTCAACGAAGGACGTGCTCAGCAGCCAGATCACCGACGCGCATGTGAGCCGGCGCAACCTGCTGGTCAGCCTGTCGGACGACGAGCTGTCGCCAGCCGCGCTGGCCACGCGGGTGGTGATGGCCGACACAGCGCGCACCTTGGTGCGCGAAGGCCGCTGGGCCGGCGCAAGCCTTCTCGAAAACTGAACACCTGTTGCCCGATCCGGCCTTTCGCAGGAAGGGCCACCAGCCTAAAGTCTCCTGACCCACAAGGAGACAAGAAGTGAGCGATGAGCAGGTCGATGTACTGGTCATAGGTGGCGGCAATGCCGCACTCTGCGCCGCGCTGATGGCGCGTGAGGCCGGCGCCAGCGTGCTGCTTCTCGAAGCCGCGCCCAAGGCCTGGCGCGGCGGCAATTCGCAGCACACGCGCAACCTGCGCTGCATGCACGACGCGCCGCAGGACGTGCTGGTAGAAGCCTACACCGAGGAGGAATACTGGCAGGACCTGCTGAAGGTGACCGGCGGCCTGACCGACGAACACCTGGCCCGGCTCGTCATCCGCGCCTCGTCGAACTGCCGCGACTGGATGCGCCGCCACGGGGTGCACTTCCAGCCGCCGCTCTCGGGGGCACTGCATGTAGCGCGCACCAACGCATTTTTCATGGGCGGCGGCAAGGCGCTGGTGAACGCCTATTACCGCAGCGCCGAACGACTGGGCGTGCAAATCCGTTACGAGACGCCGGTGGCTTCCGTGGAGCTCGACGGCGAGCGCTTCACCGCGGTAAACACCGAAGCCGGCGAACGCATCACCGCCAAAAGTTGCGTGCTCGCCGCCGGCGGCTTCGAGTCCAACCGCGCCTGGCTGCGCGAGGCCTGGGGTCAGAACGAGCGCGGCGAATGGCCGGCCGACAACTTCCTGATCCGCGGCACCCGCTTCAACCAGGGCGTGCTGCTCAGGCAGATGATCAAGGCCGGTGCCGACTCCATCGGCGACCCCTCGCAGGGCCACATGGTGGCTATCGACGCCCGCGCCCCGCTCTTTGATGGCGGCATTTGCACCCGCATCGACTGTGTGTCGCTGGGCGTGGTGGTCAACCGCGAGGCCCGGCGTTTCTACGACGAGGGCGAGGACTTCTGGCCCAAGCGTTACGCCATCTGGGGCCGGCTGGTGGCCCAGCAGCCCGCCCAGGTGGCCTATTCCATCATCGACCAGAAGGCTGTGGGCCGCTTCATGCCGCCGTTGTTTCCCGGCACCACCGCCGACACGCTGCAAGGGCTGGCGCGGCAGCTCGGCCTGGACGAGCCCGGCTTCCTGCGCACCATTGCCGACTACAACGCCGCCTGCCGCGTCGGCCGCTTCGACCACACCGCGCTGGACGACTGCCGCACCGAGGGGCTGGCACCCGCCAAGACCCACTGGGCCCGGCCCATTGACACCGCGCCCTTCTACGCCTACCCGCTGCGCCCCGGCATCACCTTCACCTACCTGGGTCTGAAGGTGGGTGACACCGCCGCCGTGCGCTTCGGCGGACGGCCCAGTCCCAACCTCTTTGTGGCTGGCGAAATGATGGCCGGCAACGTGCTCGGCAAAGGCTACACCGCCGGTGTCGGCATGAGCATCGGCACCGCCTTCGGACGCATCGCGGGCACCCAGGCCGCAGCCGCCGCCCTGAAGCAGAAGGACTCCCACCATGCAAACGCTTGAAGCCCTGGCACGCGAGGCCGCGTCGCTCGCGGACGGTCCGCGCCGTGTCATTCCCATTCTTTCCACCGCCGAGACCGAGGTCGGCCGGCAGATGCAGATCTGCAACGCCTGCCGCTACTGCGAGGGCTTCTGCGCCGTGTTCCCGGCCATGACCCGACGGCTCGAATTCGGCAAGGCCGACATCCACTTTTTGGCGAACCTCTGCCACAACTGCGGCGCCTGCCTGCATGCCTGCCAATACGCGCCGCCGCATGAGTTTGCCGTGAACGTGCCCCGGGCCATGGCGCAGGTACGCGGCCAAACCTATGTGGACTACGCCTGGCCGCCCGCACTCGGCGTGCTCTACCAGCGCAACGGGCTCACGCTGTCACTGGCCCTGGCCGCGGCGCTGGTGCTGTTCCTGGTCATGGCCGTGGCGATGAAGGGCAGCCTGTGGGGCGCCGCGCCAGGCGATACCTTCTACAGTGTGTTTCCACACAACCTGCTGGTGAGCCTGTTCGCCCCCGTGTTCCTGTTTGCCGCATTGGCGCTGGCCATGGGCGTGCGGCGCTTCTGGCGCGACATCACGCCCGCTACCAGCGGCGCGCCGCTGAACGCGCCCGCCGCCGCCGAAGCCGCCGATGCGGTGCTGCGCCTCAAATACCTCGACGGCGGCCACGGCGACGGCTGCCACAACGAAGACGATGCCTACACGCTGTCGCGCCGGCGCTTTCATCACCTCACCCTCTACGGCTTCATGCTGTGCTTCGCTGCCACCAGCGTCGCCACGCTCTACCACTACGCCTTCGGCTGGGTGGCACCCTACGCCCTGCCCAGCCTGCCTAAGCTATTCGGCGTGGCCGGCGGCATCAGCCTGGTGCTGGGCACCGCCGGCCTGTGGCGCTTGAACCGCGAGCGCCATCCCATGCATGGCGACCTGGCGCAAAAATCAATGGACCTGGGCTTCATCGCCCTGCTGTTCCTCACCAGCGCCAGCGGCCTGGCCCTGTGGCTAGGGCGTGGCACACCCGCCCTGGCCCTGCTGCTGTGCCTGCACCTGGGCGCTGTCATGGCCCTGTTCGCCACCCTGCCCTACGGCAAGTTCGGCCACGGCATCTTCCGCAGCGCCTCGCTGTTGCGCCACGCCGTCGAAAAACGCCTTCCCAATCCGATTGGCCTTGGCGCCGATTGAAAACCACAAGATACAAGCACCCCAAGGAGACAAAGCATGAACAAACGAAAATTTCTGCGCACCACCACGATGACGGTGGCCGCGCTCTGCGCAACCGGCCACGTACCGGCTCAAGACTTCCCCCCCAGGAAACCCATCACGCTTGTGGTGGGCTTTGCCCCTGGCGGGGCAGCCGATGCCGCGGCGCGCCTGATTGCGAAGAAACTTGGCGAGGACATCGGCCAGACAGTGATCGTGGACAACAAAGCCGGTGCTGGCGGAAACATCGCCCACCAGTATGTGGCTAATGGACCCACCGACGGCTCGATGCTGTTGTTCGGCTCCGTCGGACCGCTGACCATTGCACCTCATGTCATGAAGGTTAGCTACGACCCTTTCAAGGACCTGGCCGCGATCTCTGGCGGGGTGAACTTCCCTAATATGCTGGTGGTGCACAAGGGCCTGGGCGTGAAGACCCTGGCCGAATTCGTTGCGCTGGCCAAAAAGAAGCCCGGCAGCATCGACTTCGCCTCTACCGGCGCCGGCTCGGCTTCACACCTGGCCGGGGAACTATTTAACCAGCGCGCCAGTATTGACATGGTGCACGTCCCGTACAAAGGCGGCGCTCCGGCCCTGCAGGATCTACTGGGCGAACGCGTCGCCTCATACTTTTCGGCACCGCCCACCGCGATGCCGCACGTCGAAGCCGGCAAGCTGATTCCCTTGGCTACCACCGGCCTCACCCGCCCTGCCTACATGCCCAACATCCCGACGGTGGCTGAATCGGGCTACCCCGGGTTCGAGGCGCTTAACTGGTACGCCTTCCTGGCACCCGGCAAGACGTCCGTGGCCATCCTTGACCGCTGGAATCAGGCCATTGTCAAGGTGTTGGCCGACCCCGGCGTGAAGGAGGCCCTTAACAAGCACGGCCTGACGCCGCAGCCGACTACCCGCGCACAGTTCACCGACTTCATGCGAAAGGAAGATGCCAAGTGGGGCGCCATCGTGCGCGAGCGGAAGATCACCGCAAACTGATGGGGTGAAATCCTGCCAAGCCCCCTCAGGGTTCCGCCAGGCCGTGCTTGAGCGCGTAGCGGATCAGTTCGCTCTGGTTTTGCAGACCCATCTTCTGCATGAGGTTGGTTTTGTGGGTGCTGACGGTCTTGACCGAGAGGTTCAGTTTTGTGGCGATGTCCGTCAGGGAAACGCCGGCCACCAGCTGCTGCAGTACCTCGAATTCACGGTTGGACAGGCTTTCGTGCGGCACCCCCTCGCTGCCGGGCATGGCGCCCAGCGCCAGCTGCTCGGCCACCTCGGCGCTGATGAAGGCGCCGCCCGAGGCCACCTTGCGTATGGCCTGCTCCAGCTGGGCCGGCGCGCTTTCCTTGGTCAGGTAGCCGCTGGCGCCGTTCTTGATGGCGCGCACCGCGTACTGCAGCTCCTGGTGCATGCTCAGCACCAGGATGCGCAGCTGCGGCTTTTCGGCGCGTACCAGCTTGATCAGCTCCATGCCGCTGCGCCCGGGCATGGACAGGTCCAGCACCAGCACGTCGAAGGCCAGTTCGCGCACGCGCTGCATGACTTCCGTGCCGTTGCCGGCCTCGCCTATGACTTCCATGCCTTCAATCGACGACACGATGCGCTTGAGGCCTTCGCGGACGATGGCGTGGTCATCAGCCATCACAATCTTGATCACGTCATATCTCCTGTTTCTGCGGCGTCGGCCGTTTCGGGCACCGGGATAAGTACGCGTATGCGGGTGCCGCGGCCCGGCGCCGTGTCAATCTCCACCGTCCCCTGCAGCAGTCGCGCCCGTTCGCGCAGGCCCATGAGGCCCAGCGAGCTGGCCTTGCGCGGCGCGTCCAGCGCGAAGCCGGCGCCGTCATCGGCCACTTCTAGGACCACGGCCGCGCCCGTCCTCTCGACGCGCACATCGACCCGCGACGCGCCCGCATGCTTGGCCACGTTTACCAGCGACTCCTGCACGATGCGGAACACCGCCGTGGCATAGGGCTCGCCGAGCTCCACGTCCTCATCCAGCGAGAGTTTGCACGGCACGCCATGGCGCTGGCTGAAGTTGTGGGTCAGCCACTCGATGGCCGGCACCAGCCCCAGGTCGTCCAGCAGCAGCGGCCGCAGGTCCGAGGCGATGCGGCGCGTGGCGGCGACGGTGGTGTCCAGCAGGCCCAGCATGTCGTCGAGCTTGGCCCGCACGGCACTCGCCTCACGGGGGATTGCCTCGCGGACCAAAGTGGCGTCCATCTTGATCGCCGTCAGCGACTGCGCGAGTTCGTCATGCAGCTCGCGCGCGATGCGGGTTTTTTCGCTTTCCCGGATGGCATGGGCCGCCGAGGCAAAGGCGCTCAGTTCCTCGGCGGCACGCACGCGCTCGGTCACGTCGCGCAGGATTACGGTGTAAAGCTTGCCGTGCGCGGTGTCCAGCTGCGAGATCGAAGCCTCCAGCGGGAATTCCTCGCCGCTGGCCCTGAGCCCATACAGCACCGTGCCGTCGCCCATGCGCCGCGAGGTCGTGCCGGTCTGGCCGAAACGCCGGACCTGCCCGCCATGTGCGTCCCGATGCCGCTGCGGGATCAGGCGCGTGAGCGGCTGGCCCAGCATCTCGCGCGTGGGCCAGCCGAAGATTCTTTCGGCGGCCTTGTTGTAGAGGATCACGTTCTGATCGCTGTCCACGGTGATGATGGCGTCCATGGCCGAGTCCAGCAGGCCCGCCAGCCTGGCGTCCGCGCCTTCGAGCGCCCGCTTGCCGGCGCGGTCCCGCGCTGCATCGCGCCCGGCCACCAGCCAGGCGATGCCACAGGTGGCGGCGGCCAGCGCCGCGACCAGCGGCAGGCCCGGCAGCGAGTGCGGGCTGAATACCAGATGGACGGTGGCCAGCAGCGTCAGGGTCGCCAGCACGGCCAGCACAATGGCCGTGGAGCGCCGGCGTTTGGGCAGCGTATCGCCTACATGGGGGAACTGGGACATGGCACGCTTCGGGAGTGGGAGCCCGATCTTACCGCCCTGCCCCGCGCCGGTTTCAGTCCTCATCCACCGCACGCGCCGGATCCGCCCGCGTCCGGCGTGAAGCCGCCTGCCCCGCATCCGGCGCGGGCCCGGTCAGCAGCACGCTCAGCGCGCTGGACGCCGCGCAGGCCAACCAGAAAACAAAAAACACGGCAGTCTGGAATGCCAGCCGCGAAAGCCCGGCCGGCTGCCCGTCCCTGAGCATCTCCTGGGGGTCAAACAGCCCGAACAGCAGCAGCTCCAGCAGGCAGGCCGCCAGGAAAGCCGGCCAGGCAATGCCCAGTATCTTGTTGGCTGACATCACACGTTGCCTCCTGTTGTTATTTGCGCTTGCGGGTTGTCGGGGTGATCAGGCCGATCAGGGGCGTGTGGCCTTGTCGGGCGTGGCCGCGTGGTTGCGCCCTTCCAGCGCCGGCGCCAGGGCCCTGGCCTGCGGCGGGCCGCCGCGCGCGGCCCGCGCCGGCTCCTGCCCGCCTATCACGGCATCGGGGTATTTGACGGCCAGGAAAGCCGTCACGACGCCGGCCACGACGACCAGCGCGGGCCCGGAAACCACCAGCCAGACATGGCCGTGTTTCCACCAGGGGGCAGTTTGGGTGGGGATGGTAGTCATGAAAGGCCTTTCATCGCGATTCATCGCGGAACAAGGAACACGGACTTTTCTTCGACATGGGCGCGCCCGCTTTCATCGGCGACGCGGAACAGGATGGGGTGCGAGCCGGCCTCGACCGAACCATAGGGAATCTGCAACCGCACCGCGACCCAGCGCGATTCGGTAGGGCCGACCTTGACCTCGGCCTCCGAGGCGACTGCCAGGCCTTCGAGCCCGGACGCCACGATGCGATAGCGCTGGGGCTGCTCCGTGGCGTTCATGATCTGCAGGCGGTAGACGTTTTCCAGCTTTCCGCCGGCCACGATGCGCGAGAGCGCAGCGCGGTCGCGCACCACGTCCACCTTCAGCGGCATGCGCGCCACCAGGCTCCACAGCAGCGCCAGGCACAGCACGCCCAGCAGCGTGGTGTAAACCAGCACACGCGGGCGCAGCACACGGCGCAGCATATGTGAGGCGCTCCATTTGCCGGCCAGCGCGTTTTGGGTGGTGAAGCGGATCAGGCCACGCGCATAGCCCATCTTGTCCATCACGCCGTCACACACGTCCACGCAGGCCGCGCAGCCTATGCACTCGTACTGCAGGCCCTTGCGGATGTCTATGCCGGTCGGGCAGACCTGCACGCACAGCGTGCAGTCGACGCAGGCGCCCAGGGACAGCGCGGCCGGGTCGGCCTGGCGCGAGCGAGCGCCGCGCGGCTCGCCGCGCGCCGGGTCGTAGCTCACGATCAGCGTGTCCTTGTCGAACATCGCGCTCTGAAAGCGCGCATAGGGGCACATGTATTTGCACACCTGCTCGCGCAGGAAGCCGGCATTGCCGTAGGTGGCAAAGCCGTAGAACAGCACCCAGAAGATTTCCCAGCCGCCCATTTTTGTCTGCAGGAACTGCAGGATCAGCTCGCGCGCCGGCACGAAGTAGGCGACAAAGGTAAAACCGGTCCACATCGCCACGCCTATCCAGAGGATGTGCTTGAACCACTTCTTGACCAGCTTTTCCAGCGAAAACGGCGCGCCGTCCAGGCGCAACCTGGCCGTGCGGTCGCCCTCCACCTTGCGTTCTATCCAGAGGAAGATTTCGGTGTACACCGTCTGCGGGCAGGCAAAACCGCACCACAGGCGGCCCGCCACCGCCGTGAACAGGAACAGCGACAAGGCGCTGGCCACCAGCAGGCCGGTCAGGTAGATGAAGTCCTGCGGGTACAGCACATACCCAAACAGGTAAAAGCGCCTGGCCTCCAGGTCGAAGAGCACGGCCTGGCGCTGCCCCCACTGCAACCACGGCAGGCCGTAAAACACCAGCTGGGTCAGGGCCACAAAAACCCAGCGCCAGCGCGCGAAACGCCCGCTGACCGAGCGCGGGTAGATCTTTTTTTGCGCCTCGTACAGGGATCCGCCTGCCGGCTCGCTCACCGGCACGATGGGGATGATTTTGCGCAAGGCCGGTTGTGTCACTGTCGCCTCAAAGCTTGGCCGCGGGGGCCTTGTTGGACAGCCCCCAGATGTAGGCCGTCAGCACATGGATCTGCGCTTCGGTGAGCTTGCCGGCCTGCGCGGGCATCTCATTGATCTTGCCCTTGTTGACGATGTCGACAATGGCCTGCTCGCCCCAGCCGTGCAGCCAGATGTCGTCGGCCAGGTTGGGCGCGCCTATGGTCGTGTTGCCCTTGCCGTCGACGCCGTGGCAGGCAGCGCAGGCCGTGAACTTCGATTTGCCGAGCTGGGCACGCACCGAATCATGCGGGCCGCCCGACAGGCTCAGCACGTACTGCGCCACGTTCTTGACGTCCTCGGGTGACCCCACGGCCGCGGCCATGGGCGGCATCTGCCCCTTGCGGCCCTGGGTCAGGGTTTCCTTGATCTTCTCGGTCGAACCGCCGTGCAGCCAGTCGGTGTCGGTGAGGTTGGGAAAGCCCTTGCTGCCGCGCGCGTCCGAGCCGTGGCACTGGGAGCAGTTGTTCATGAAGAGGCGCTCGCCCACGGCCATCGCATTGGTGTCGCCCGCGAGCTGCTCGGCGCTTTTGGCGGTGAACTGGGCGTACAGCGGCGCAAGCTCCTTGTCCGCCTTGAGCATCGCGCTGTCGTATTCGCCGCGCGTGCTCCAGCCCATCTCGCCCGGGTAAGCGCCCAGGCCCGGATAGGCGACAAGGTAGAGCAGCGAATAGATCACGGTGAAGACGAACAGCCACATCCACCAGCGTGGCATGGGATTGTTGGCCTCGCGCAGGTCCTCGTCCCAGACGTGGCCCGTGGTGTTGTCGCTGCTCGGGACTATTTTTTTTCGGGCCGTGGCCCACAGCAGCACCAGCGCGCCAATGATGCCGACCAGGGTCAGCGCGGCCACATACCAGGACCAGAAGTTGTCGGTGAAATCGCTCATAAGCCGCACCCGATGCGTTGTGGAATAAAAAATGAAAACTTGGAGATAAGGGACATAGCTAATCCTGCAGGAAGGGGATCTTTGCGTCCTCTTCAAAGCGCTTGCGGTTGCGGCCCGAATAGGCCCACACGAGCAGGCCGATGAAGGTGGCAAAGCACAGCAAGGTGGCGATGATGCGCAGCGTGTTGATGTCCATGGCGTCCTCCTTTATTTCAGGGCCTTGCCCATGACTTGCAGATAAGCCACCAGGGCGTCCATTTCCGTCTTGTCCTTCACCACGGCGGCAGCTTCGGCGATTTCCGCGTCGCTGTAAGGCACACCCACCGTGCGCAGCGCCTTCATGCGCGGCGCCATGTCGGCCGGGTTGACGCTGGCTTTTTCGAGCCAGCTGTAGGCCGGCATATTCGATTCGGGCACCACATCGCGCGGATTGTTCAGGTGGATGCGGTGCCACTCGTCCGTGTACTTGCCGCCCACACGTTGCAGGTCGGGGCCGGTGCGCTTGCTGCCCCACTGGAAGGGGTGGTCGTAGACAAACTCGCCGGCGACCGAGTAGTGGCCGTAGCGCAGCGTCTCGGCGCGGAAGGGCCGGATCATTTGCGAGTGGCAGTTGTAGCAACCCTCGCGCAAATAGATGTCGCGGCCGGCCAGCTGCAGCGCACCATAGGGCTTGACGCCTTCTATGGGCGCGGTGGTCGACTTCTGGAAGAACAGCGGCACGATCTCGACCAGGCCGCCCACGGCGATCACCAGCAGGATCAGGATGATCATCAGGAAGTTGTTGGTCTCAATCTTCTCGTGCGAGAAGCCGGCCGCGCTTGTGTTGTCGTCTTTCATGGAATGTGCTTTCTATGTTTATGCGTGCGCCAGCGCCGGAACCGGTACCCGGACGGGGCGTCCCCGGGCCACCGTCATGCAGACGTTCCAGGCCATCAGCACCATGCCGCCCAGGTACAGCACCCCGCCGAAGAAGCGCACCACGTAGAAGGGATAGGTGGCCTTGACCGATTCGACGAAGGTGTAGGTCAGGGTGCCGTCGGCGTTCAGGGCGCGCCACATCAGGCCCTGCATCACGCCGGCGATCCACATGGCCGCGATGTAAAGCACGATGCCCACGGTGGCCACCCAGAAATGCACCTCGATGGCGCGCACCGAGTACATCCGCTTTTGCCCGAAGAGGCGCGGGATCATGTAGTACAGCGTGCCCATGGAGATCAGGCCCACCCAGCCCAGCGCGCCCGAATGCACATGGCCCACGGTCCAGTCGGTGTAATGCGACAGCGCGTTGACGGTCTTGATGGACATCAGCGGGCCCTCGAAGGTGCTCATGCCGTAAAAAGACAGCGAGACGATCAGGAAACGCAGGATGGGGTCCTCGCGCAGCTTGTGCCAGGCGCCCGACAGCGTCATCACGCCGTTGATCATCCCGCCCCAGCTGGGCGCCAGCAGGATCAGCGAGAACACCATGCCCACCGATTGCGTCCAGTCGGGCAAGGCCGTGTAGTGCAGGTGGTGCGGGCCCGCCCACATATAGGTGAAGATCAGCGCCCAGAAGTGGACGATGGACAGGCGGTAGCTGTAGACCGGCCGCTCGGCCTGCTTGGGAATGAAGTAATACATCATGCCCAGGAAGCCCGCGGTCAGGAAGAAGCCGACGGCGTTGTGGCCGTACCACCACTGCACCATGGCGTCCTGCACGCCGGCATAGGCCGAATAGGACTTCATCCAGCCGGCCGGCACTTCAGCGCTGTTGACCACATGCAGCACCGCGACCGCCAGGATGAAGGCGCCGTAAAACCAGTTGGCCACATAGATGTGCCTGACCTTGCGCACGCCCAGGGTGCCGAAGAACACCACCGCGTACGCCACCCAGACCAGGGTGATCAGGATGTCTATGGGCCATTCCAGCTCGGCGTATTCCTTGCCGGTGGTGTAGCCCAGCGGCAGGCTGATCGCCGCGGCCACGATGACCAGCTGCCAGCCCCAGAAGGTGAAGGCCGCCAGGCGCGGCGCGAACAGCGGCACGCCGCTGGTGCGCTGGACCACGTAGTAGCTGCTGCCTATGAGCGCGCAGCCGCCGAAGGCGAAGATCACCGCGTTGGTGTGCAGCGGCCGCAGCCGGCCGTAGCTGAGCCAGGGGATGCCGAAGTTCAGTTCAGGCCAGGCCAACTGGGCCGCGATGAACAGGCCCACCGCCATGCCCACCACACCCCAGAGCACCGCCGCCAGCGAGAACTGACGCACCACCGTGTCGTGATAGGCGATCCCTTGTGTTGTTTCTTGGTTCATGAAGCACCTTTTGTCTAGATGCTTCAAAGTGTCGGCGCGGCGGGCGGCGCGGCATTTGATACAAGTCAATCACCGTGAAGAATGCGCTCTGCTTCCTGCTCCAGTGCCTCGAATTGCCCACGCCATACGGCCCAGCCCAGCGCGCCAATGATGAGCAGCGCCAGCACGACGGACAAGGGGATCAACAGGAAAAGAATGTCCATCTAGTGTTCAGGCGCAACGCGCGCCAGCCTCGCGGAATTGGCCACCACCAGCAGCGAACTGGCCGCCATGCCGAAGCCGGCCAGCCAGGTCGGCATCAGGCCTGCAATTGCCAGCGGCACGCAGGCCGCGTTGTACAGCGCGGCCCAGACCAGGTTCTGGCGCACCACACTCCTCGTTCGCCGCGCCTGCGCCAGCAGCGCCGCCACGGTGGCAAGCCGGTTGCCGGTCATGATGAAATCCGCCCTGGCCTGGGCCAGCGGCACGGCCTGGCCCATGGCCATGGACACATCGGCCGCGGCCAGCACCGGCCCATCGTTCATGCCGTCGCCCACCATCATGACGCGGTGGCCTTCGCGCTGCAGCCTGCGCACATGTTCCAGTTTCATCTCGGGCGTGCATTCGCCGAAGCACCACTCGATGCCGGCCCGGCGCGCCAGGTGGGCCACGGCCTGGCCGGTATCGCCCGACAGCAGCTGCACGCGGACACCGAGTTGGAGCAAGGCAGCCACGGCCTGCGCCGCGTCGGGACGGATGGCCTCATCGAGCTCAAAGCCCGCCAGGTAATGTTCGCCGTCGGACAGATGCGCCTGCAGCACCGGCACATCGCGGCCCTGAACAGGCGCACGGCAAAAAGAGGCCGAGCCCAGGTAAAGGTAGCGCGCATCGCTGCCGTCGAGCCTGGCGACCTTGCCGCGCAGGCCGCGGCCCGCGACCTCCTCCACCTCGCTGGCCACCCAGCCCGGCGCGGAAGCATTCACCGGAAAGCGCGCGGCAATGGCGCGCGAAACCGGATGCAGCGACTGCCTGGCCAGCGCTCCCGCCCTGTCACACACTTCGCCCCGATCCACGCCTTGGGGGGTGTGGGCCAGGACAACTTCCATGCGGTCCTCTGTCAGCGTTCCGGTTTTGTCGAAGACCACGGTGTCCACGGCCGCGCAGCTTTCGAGCGCCTGCAGCCTGCGAACCAGCACGCCGCGCCGCGCCAGCGCGCCCGCGCCGGCCAGCATGGCCGCCGGCGTGGCCAGCGACAGCGCGCAGGGGCAGGTCACGATCAGCACCGAGACCGCGACCGCCATCGCATGCGCCTGGCCCAAAGGCCACCACCACCAGGCCGCGCCGGCGGCGGCCAGCAGCACGGCCACCAGGAAAGGGCTGGCGATGCGGTCCACCAGTTGCACCAGGCCGGGTTTTTCGAGCGAGGCCTGCTCCATCAGCGCCACGATTTCGGCGTAGCGGGTCTGCGCGCCGACCCGCCGCACGCGCACCAGCAGCAGGCTGGTGAGGTTGTGGCTGCCGGCAATGACGCCGTCGCCGGCGCGCCGCAGAAGGGGTTTGGATTCACCGGTCAGCAGCGACTGGTCGACCCGGCTCTCGCCTCTTTCCACCTCCCCGTCGGCCGGAAAGGCCTGGCCCGGCAGCACCCGAACCAGATCGCCCACAGCAAGCCGGCGCACGGCCACCGCGCGAAAGCTGCCGTCGGCCTCCTGCCGCTCCACGCTGTCCGGCAGGCGGCGCATCAGGGCCTCCAGCGCGCCGGCGGTGCGGTCGCGCAGGCGCTGCTCCAGCAGCCGGCCCGACAGCAGGAAAAACACAAACATGGGCACCGAGTCGTAGGAGGCATGCTCGCCCCAGGGGCTGGCCGGGTCAAAGGTCGCGGCCGTGCTGGCCCCGAAGGCGATCAGCACGCCCAGCGCCACCGGCACGTCCATGCCTATGCGCAGGTGCCGCACGTCACGCAGCGCCGCCGAAAAAAACGGCCAGCAGGAAAACAGCAGCACCGGCAGGGTCAGCACCCAGGAGGCCCAGCCCAGCAGCGCCCGGATGTCGGGCGTGATCTCGCCGGCCGGCGCCAGGTAGGCCGGCGCCGCATACATCATGACCTGCATCATGCAAAAGCCGGCCACCAGCCAGCGCCAGAGCATCAGGCGCTGGGCCCGCTGCCGTTTGCCGGCCAGCAGCAGGTCGCCGGCCGGCAAGGCGCCGTAGCCGGCCTGGCGCAGCGCGGCCATCCAGGCCGAAGGCCGCGTGGCCTGCGGCTGCCACTGAAGCCGCGCCACGGCCGTGACGCCGTTGACCTGCACCGCATCCACGCCGGGCAGCTTGCGCAAAACCGACTCGACGGTGAGCGCGCAGGCCGCGCAATGCATGCCTTCGATTGCCAGGCAGGACTCCCACCAGCCCTCATGCCCCGGCACCGGGCGGCTAAAACCCTCCCACTCAGCCGGCTCGTCCAGGGCGGCCCATGGCGTGGCGCTGCCCGCGGCAGGCGGCACGGGGCCGGCGGAAAGCAACGGCAAGGAGGGGACGGTTTGCATGGCGAAAGCTTAGCCAGCGCAGAGTGCCGCGCCCTTGACATGGATCAAACCAGGGGCCATGGGCACTTCCGCGGATGTCAGCGGGTGTCGGCCTGGCAGTCTGGCGCTGTGGCTTAAGTCTGGTGGCGAACAGACACCTCCCCACGCCGCGCGCACAGTCACCTCGTGGCATCGGACATCTTCCGGGCCGATGCGTTTTTTCACACATCGAAAGACCCCATCAAAACCGCGGAACAGAGGCTAGAGATCATGTGCCGCGCCCTTGACCTGGATCAAGCCAGGGCCCGGACGGCGCTCCTAGACTGCGGCACATCAACACAGGAGAACCATCATGTACAAACGCATTCTTGTTGCCACCGACGGATCCACACTTTCCAAAAAAGCGGTCAAGGACGCCATCACCCTGGCCGCATCCCTGGAGGCCGGCCTGGTGGCGCTCAACGTCGTGCCGCGTTATCCCGTGAGCTACTTCGAGGGTGGCGCCACGGTGTCGCCGCAGGAAGTCGGGCGCATCGAAAAGGACTGGGCCGACAGGGGCCAGGCCGTCGTCGACGCGGTGTGCAAGACCGCCGAAGCCGCGGGCGTCAAGGCCAAGGCCGTGACCGTCAAATCCGACCTTGTCGCGGCCTCCATCCTGACCACGGCCAAAAAGAACAAGTGCGACCTCATCGTCATGGCCTCGCACGGCCGCAAGGGCATCTCGCGCATCCTGCTCGGCAGCGAGACCCAGCAGGTGCTCACGCACAGCGGCATTCCCGTCCTGGTCCTGCGCTGAGCGCGCCGTTTCATCCCCTTCCCGGAGAACAGCATGAGAGTCCTTCTGGCCGTTGACGGCAGCAAGTTCACCAAAAAAGCCCTGGCCTTCCTGGTCACCCACGAAACCCTGATGGGACCCGGCGCGGAGCTGATCGTGCTCAATGTGCAGATCGCCGTCTCCCCTCGCGTCAAGACCATGCTGGGCGCCGCCACCGTCCGCGCCTGGCACCAGGATGAGGCCGACAAAGTGCTGCAGCCGATTGAGCGTTTCCTCAAGCGCCACGGCATCCCCTATCGGGCTTCCTGGGTCGCGGGCACGCCGGCCACGCAGATCGTGCAGGCGGCCAAACGCGAGAAGGTCCACATGGTGGTCATGGGCACCCACGGCCACGGCCTGCTGGGCCGCGCCCTGCTCGGCAGCGTCGCCCAGCGCGTGGTGGCCGATGTCGACGTGCCGGTACTGCTGGTCAAGTAGCCCCTCCCAACACATCAGCCGAAAGCGAGAACACGCCATGAGCACACTGTCAAACACCCGGTCCCCGGTGTCGCCGGCGCGGACCATTCCCACCACACGCCAGGCACAAAGCAGCCTGGGCCTGGGACTGCTGGTCGCGCTGGTGACGGGCTCCATCATCGGCAGCGGCATCTTCGGCCTGCCGCAAAACATGGCGGCGGGGGCAGGCGCCGGCGCCATCCTGATCGGCTGGCTGGTCACCGGTGTGGGCATGCTGGTGCTGGCGCGGGTCTACCAGATGCTGGCGCTGCGCAAGCCCGAACTGGACAACGGCGTCTACGCCTATGCCCGGGCGCTTTCAGGCGATTACATCGGCTTTAACTCCGCCTGGGGTTACTGGATCAGCGCCTGGATAGGCAACGTCGGCTACCTGGTGGCCGCGTTCGGCGCGCTCGGCTATTTCTTCCCGGCTTTCGGCGAAGGCAACACCCCCGCGGCCGTCGCCGGCGCGTCGGTGGTCTTGTGGGTGGTCCATGCGCTGGTTCTGCGCGGCATCAACACCGCCGCCTGGGTCAATGCCGTGGTCACGGTGGCCAAGGTCATTCCGCTGCTGCTGTTCATTGTGCTGGCCGCGGCCGCTTTCCAGGCGCCCACCTTCAGCCTGGACTTCTGGGGCGGTGCCAAGCTGGGCTCCGTGCTGGAGCAGGTCAAGAGCACCATGCTGGTGACGGTATGGGTGTTTATCGGCATCGAGGGTGCCAGCGTCTATTCGGCGCGCGCGCGCCAGCGCAAGGACGTCGGCAAGGCCACGGTCATAGGCTTTCTGATCTGCCTGGCCCTGCTGATGGCCGTCTCGCTGCTGTCCCTGGGCATCTTCACCCAGCCGGAACTGGCCGGGCTGAAAAACCCTTCCATGGCCGGCGTGCTGGAAAAAGCCGTGGGCACCTGGGGCGCCGTGCTCATCTATATAGGGCTGATCGTTTCCGTGGGCGGCGGTTTCCTGGCCTGGACGCTGCTGGCCGCGGAATCGCTGTTCACGCCGGCCAACAGCGGGGTGATGCCCGAATGGCTGGGCCGCCAGAGCGGCAAGGGCGTGCCGGCCAATGCCTTGTGGCTGAGCAGCGCCATGGTGCAGCTCTTCCTCATCGTCACCCTGGTGTCCAAGGCGTCCTACCTGGCGCTGATCTCGCTCTCGACCGCCATGATCCTGCTGCCCTACCTGTTCAGCGCGCTCTACGGCTTCAAGCTGGCCGCTCGCGGTGAGGGTGCAGGCCCGGCCCGCGGCGCACTGGACCTGCCGGTGGCCGCGCTTGCCTCGGTGTATTGCCTGTGGCTGCTGTATGCCGCCGGCGCCAAGTACCTGCTGCTGAGTGCCCTGCTCTACGCCCCCGGCGCGGCCCTGTATTTCATCGCCAAACGGCAGGCTCGCCGTGAGCCCTTCACCCCGGGCGAAAAAGCCATGCTAGCCGCGGTGCTCGCGCTCGCGGTGGTCGCGGGCTGGATGCTTGCCGCCGGAAAGTTGAGCCTGTGATGGCCGGCGTCCATTCAGAGACGGGCCGGCTGCGCAAGGTGCTGGTCTGCAGGCCCGGCCTGGCGCACACGCGCCTGACGCCCGCGAACTGCCGGGACATGCTGTTCGACGACGTGATGTGGGTCGCGCAGGCCAAAAACGACCACTACGCCTTTACCAGCGCCATGACGGAGCATGGCGTGGAAGTGCTGGAACTGCACGACCTTCTCGCGGTCACGGTCGGCAACCCAATGACGCGCGACCGGCTGCTGGACCGCGAACTGGCCGGCACCGACTTTGAAGCCGCGGCTGTGCTGCGGCCCTGGCTGCAGGAGCTGACGCCGGCCCGGCTGGCCGAATTCCTGATCGGCGGGCTGACGCCGGCGGACCTGCCCTTCAAGCTGCCCGGCCTTACGGCTGCCTGCGCCAGCCCCTCGGACCTGCTGCTGCCCGCCCTGCCCAACACCCTGTTCACGCGCGACAGCAGTTGCTGGATAGGCGACGGCGTGGCGCTGGGCGCCATGTACTGGCCCGCGCGCCAGCGGGAAAGCCTGCTCATGGCGACCATCTACCGCTCCCACCCGGCATTCGCGGGCAAGGTCACCGAATGGTGGGGCGACCCGGGGCAGCCGCACGCGCAGGCCTCGCTCGAAGGCGGCGACGTCATGCCGCTGGGCAAGGGCCTGGTGCTGGTCGGCATGGGCGAGCGGACCTCGCCGCAGGCCGTGACCCAGCTCGCGCGCAGCCTGTTTGCCCGCGGCGCCGCGACCCGGGTGCTGGCCGCCCAGTTGCCCAAATCGCGCGGCGCCATGCACCTGGACACGGTGCTGACCTTTTGCGACCGCGACCTGGTGACGGTGTTCCCGGAAATCGTGCAGGCTATCCGCGCGTTCAGCCTTCGCCCCGGCGAGAAGCCGGGCGAGCTGGACGTCAGGGCCGAAACCGAGCCCCTGCTGGAGGTACTCGCGCAGGCGCTGGGCTTGCCCAGGCTGCGCGTCGTCGCCACCGGCGGCAATGCCTACGAAGCCGAGCGCGAGCAGTGGGACGACGGCAACAACGTGCTGGCGCTGTCGCCCGGCGTCGTCATGGCCTACAACCGCAACACCCATACCAACACCTTGCTGCGCAAAGCCGGCGTCGAAGTCATCACCATTCCCAGCGGCGAGCTGGGGCGCGGGCGCGGCGGCAGCCACTGCATGTCCTGCCCGATTGAGCGCGACGCCGCCTGACCTGTCACTGCGACAAAACGAAAGACGGCCCTCCCCCATGAGCTTTAACCTTCACAACCGCAGCCTCCTGGACCTCAAGGACTTTTCCCCGCGGGACATCCGTTTCCTGCTGGACCTGGCCGCCGAGCTCAAGCGCTCCAAATACGCGGGCAACGAATTGGCGCGCCTGAAGGGGAAAAACATCGCGCTGATCTTCGAAAAAGCCTCCACCCGCACACGCTGCGCCTTCGAAGTCGCGGTGCACGACCAGGGCGGCCATGTCACTTACATCGACCCAGTCAGCTCGCAGCTGGGCCACAAGGAATCCCTGAAAGACACGGCCCGGGTATTGGGCCGGCTGTACGACGGCATCGAGTACCGCGGCTTTCACCAGACGGTGGTGGAGGAGATCGCACGCTTTTCGCATGTGCCGGTGTGGAACGGCCTGACCGACGAGGCCCACCCCACCCAGGTGCTGGCCGACCTGCTGACCATGGAGGAGTTCGGCGAAAAGCCGCTGCATGAGCTGTCTTTCTGCTACCTGGGCGACGCCCGCTTCAACATGGGCTGCTCGCTGCTGGTCGGCGGCACGCAGATGGGCATGGACGTGCGCATCGCCGCTCCCGCGGCGCTGATGCCGCCGCCCGCGCTGGTCGCTGACATGCGCGAGCTGGTGAAAACGACAGGCGCGCGCATCACCCTTAGCAGCGATCCGGCCGAAGCCGTCAAGGGCGCAGACTTTCTCTACACCGACGTCTGGGTCTCCATGGGCGAACCCGAGGAGGCCTGGAAGCAGCGCATAGCGCAGCTGCTGCCCTTCCAGGTCAACAGCGCCTTGATGAAGGCCACCGGCAAGCCGCGCACCCGCTTCATGCATTGCCTGCCGGCTTTCCACAACCTGGATACCGAGGTGGGGCGCCAGATCCACGAGCGTTACGGCCTCAGCGAAATCGAAGTGACCGACGAGGTCTTTGAATCCGATGCGTCCGTCGTGTTCACGCAGGCGGAAAACCGCATGCACACCATCAAGGCCGTGCTCGTGGCCACGCTGGCATGAGGCTGGTCGTGGCGCTGGGCGGCAATGCCTTGCTGCGCCGGGGCCAGTCGCTCAGCGCGCAGCACCTGCTCGAAAACATCCGGGGCGTGGCGGCCCAGCTGGCGCGCGTCGCGCTGCACCATGAGCTGGTGGTGACGCATGGCAACGGGCCGCAGATAGGCCTGCTGGCGCTGCAGAACTCGGCCTACGCGGCGGTGCCGCCCTACCCGCTCGACATGCTGGGCGCACAGACCGAGGGCATGATCGGCTACCTGCTGGAGCAGGAACTCGCCAACCAGCTGGCGCCCAAGCGCTCCGTGGTCACCCTGCTCACGCGCGTGGAAGTCGATCTCAACGACCCGGCTTTCGGCCGGCCCACCAAACCCATAGGACCTGTCTACACCCAGGAGGAAGCGCAGCGGCTTGCGCAAGCCATGCACTGGCATGTCGCGCCCGACGGCGAAAGCTTCAGGCGCGTCGTGGCTTCGCCCCTGCCCCTGCGCGTGCTGGCCGTGGATCCGCTGCGCTGGCTGTTGCAGCACCAGGCCGTGGTCATCGCCGCGGGCGGTGGCGGCATTCCGGTGGCATGTACGGCCGGCAGGCGGGCACTGGAAGGCGTGGATGCCGTGATCGACAAGGACCTGACCAGCGCCCTGCTCGCGCTGGAGCTGGGTGCCGACTGCCTGGTGATCGCCACCGACGTGGACGCCGTCTACCTCGACTGGGGGCTGCCGACGCAGCGCGCTCTCGGCAAGGTCGGGCCGCAGGAACTGCTGGGCCACAGCTTCCCCGCGGGCTCCATGGGCCCCAAGGTGCAGGCCGCCGCCAGCTTCGTCCTCAAGACGGGAAAGAAGGCCTTGATAGGTTCGCTGGACCGGATCGAGGAGATGCTGGCGGGCCGCGCCGGCACCGAGGTCAGTCCCGGCGGCGGCCCGGCGGCATAAGCCGGCGTGGAAGGGCCCCGCCCCGCCGCATCGCGCGGGGCTTGCGCAACAAGCCATCGCTTGAGGAATATCAAGACAGGCACCGCCTCGCCTGCCTACAGTGGCATCACCACCCTGTGGTGGTGACCACTTCATCCAAGGAACAAGCCATGAAAACCGATTTTCAGCTCAAGGCTGATGTCACCGCCGAACTGGCCTGGGAACCCGCCGTCAATTCAGCCGGCATAGGCGTTCTCGTCAATGACGGTGTGGTGACGCTCACAGGGCACCTGAACAGCTTTGCCGAAAAAGTCGCGGCGGAACGGGCGGTTCGCCGCGTGGCCGGTGTGCGCGGTCTGGCCATCGAGCTGGATGTCAAGCTGGTGGCGGACCACCAGCGCAGCGACTCCGAAATCGCCACGGCCGCCGCATCCGCGCTGCGCTGGAGCGCGCTGCTGCCGCCCGAGCGGATCAGGGTCGAGGTGGAAAAAGGCTGGCTCACCCTCACGGGCGACGTCGACTGGGCCTACCAGTGCAGAACCGCCGAGAAATGCGTGCGCGGCCTGGTGGGCGTGCGCGGCCTGTCCAACAACGTTGTGGTGAAACCCACCGTCAGCACGCGCGACGTCGCGGCGGAGATTGCCGCGGCGCTGGCACGCCAGGCCGACCGCGAAGCCCGGCATATCCAGATCGACGTGGAGGGCGGTGAGGTCACCCTGCACGGCAAGGTGCATTCCCTGGCCGAGCGCGAAGCGGCCGCCGGCGCGGCATTGGCCGCCAGGGGCGTGATACGCATCGTCAACAAACTGGAGATCGAACCATGTTCAAACGAATCCTGATCCCCGTAGACGGCAGCGAGACCGCCAACAAGGCCCTGGTCGCCGGCCTGCGCATGGCGCGCGAAACCAGCGCCAGCGTGCGGCTGCTGCATGCCATCAATGAACTGGGCGCCATGGCCGCCGATGGCACTTACTCCGGCGACGTGGCCGGCATGCTGCGCGAAGGCGGCGCCAAAGTGCTGACCGACGCTACGGCCATCGCGCAGTCGGCCGGCGTGGCGGCCGACCAGAGCCTGTGCGAAGAACCCGGCAAACGCCTGGGCGAAGTCGTGGCCGAGGCCGCCAAACTCTGGGGCGCCGACCTTGTGGTGGTCGGCTCCCACGGCCGGCGCGGCCTGGGGCGTGTGCTGCTGGGCAGCGGTGCGGAAGAGATTTTGCGATTGGCGCCTGTGCCAGTGCTGGTGGTGCGGGACGCGGCTTCGGAGGGTGGGAATTAGGCGGCGGGCAATGGCAGAGGTGCTGAGGTTATGGCATCACTCTAGTTCTTGGCGAGGTCAATTCCAACGGTTACGATAGCCATGATTTCCCCTTCCAGGTGAGTTGATGAAAACGCAGTTTCAGTGCAGACTACCTTGTACTCAAGTTACGTCGGAGCTAAAAGTTTGACCTCTCCATCGTGGCACTTTGTTGCCGTAAACCGCATCCCTGGCGGGGTGCGGCTCGCTTGGGACGGGGAAGTCCCTTCCATTCGTTAGGCTCGCGAATGCCACCCCCGCAAACCTTGTCGCACCGATGACGGCAGCCAATCGATTCAGATGTCCAGCGTGCGGGTTCTCGGTGTTCAACCGTCGGGTCACCACGTGTGAAGCTTGCAAAGCGCCACTTCCTTCCACACTGAGGTTCAGTGAGAAGGAACTCGCGCAGCTTGCCGAAGAAGCTTTGCGCATTGAGAAGATCAGACGCGACTTGGCACGAGAAGCAGAGCGCATAGAAGCAGAGAAGCAGCGCCGTCGTGGCGACGGGGGCTGAGAGCACAACGCTCCTGTGCCTGAGCGGCAAGCACAGGGAGTACCTTCACCGAGTGCGCTCTTGAAAGAGCCAGCGCAATTCTGGGTTCCCGGCGCCAAGTCTCTACAGAGTGGGTCACTGTTGCGCGGCCGTCGCAAACGCGAGCCTAACCCCTCGTTCAGCCGGACCCGCTACGGCAAGCGCCGTAAGCCCGCCCTGAGGTACATGGTGCATCATCTCAGTCCGGGCTTACGGCGCTTGCCTCCGCGAGCCGGTTAACTCGAACGTTAGGCATCACAAACCCTCTCACGGAAGCATCACATGCCTTTTGACTTGCCATCATTTGTACTAGTGCTGTTCGTCATTTTTCACGGCGTTGCCTTTGGGGCCGGTTTGTACGAGCAGCGGGTCGTCGTCCCGCGCTGGATGGGAAGGTCTCCCGACGGGGCGCGCTACCTTCATCCGGAGGCGATGCGTGTCGACGATTCGGGTCGTCGTTTCTGGGGCTTTGTCAGCACCGGACCACTAAGCCTTTTGACGCTCATCAATCTCTATTTCGCAGTCGCGAGCACAGCGCCAGTCCGTACCCTTTGGCTTGCTGCGTGTGCGGTAACGCTGGTCGAGCGTATATTTACATTCGCCTTCTTTATTCCCAATGCAATAAGGCTAATGCGCGGCGATGCCTTGTCAACGACTGCACTGCACACGGCAACAAGATGGCGCTCGCTCAATTGGCTGCGGTTAGTGCTTTCACTTGCAGGTTGGCTCCTCGCCCTGCTTGCATACGGCGCCCGCTGATGCCTGACCCTTCCTTCAAGCGGGCTGGCCTGCTGCCAGCCGCTTAAGTCAAACATTAGATGTCATCAGTGTTCCCCAGTCGCGACTCTCACCGTGGCGGGTACGCGCTGCTCGTGATTGCCGCCTTCGTCTTTTATGGCGAAATTGATGGGATCACGAATCGTGCACTGTTTTCCACGGCCCCCGCGCTGTTCTGGATCGCCGACCTCGTCTTCTATTCGCTCGTGCCACTGGCGGCGCTCGTTCACATGAAGGGGCGACTCCGAGTCACACCATCAGAATACGGGTTGCGGTCATTCGACCGATGGGACGAATTCTTCGGAACGACTCTCGTGTTCGTATTCCTGCTGGTTGCGGCATATGAGATTCCCATTCGAATCAGCTGGATCGTCCTCTATCGCACCAGCTTCGCCGAACTTGCGGAACCCTTCTTTTCCTACCACTCAGTGATCCCGGCAGGCTTGCTGCATCTTCCGGCAGTGGCCTACCTTTCACTGTCCGCAGGGATGCTTGAAAGCATTCTCTTCATCGGCTTGCCTTGGATGCTCTGGCGCGAGCGTTTCGGCAGTCTACGTGGCGGGAGCTTCGCCTTGACTTCATCCGTGCTATTCGCATCAGTGCACTGGGAGCAGGGTGCCCTGGGGGTGATCGGTGCGCTAGTGTTCGGTCTCGTTGCATGTAGGCTTTATTTGAAGATTGGCAACCTTTGGCCTGTTGTTGCGGCGCATGCGCTGGTCGACTTCGTCAAATTTTGGTAGGGTGCGCGGATTGCGCTGAAGCCTGACCCTGCGCTAAGTGTGCGTGGGCACGGTGCCATGCTCACCTTGTGCCCCCTATCCCCCGTACCCAATTCGCATTGAAGCGGCATCCGCAGGACTTTATTTACCCAACCCAATCGCCGCACGCATCTTCTCCAACTGCTCCGCGGTCGGCACCACAAAGGAGAATTGCGGGCCCAGGTCCATGGCGACGGCGAGCGGCTTGGACGGTGCCGCCAGGCCCTGGAAGGCGGCAATCGCCTTCTTGGCGGTAGCCTCCGGCACGCTGGCGTGCAGGTACAAGCCAAAGCCGACGCTGGTGGCCTTGGTCGGAACCACCACGAGGCGTGCCTGGTGCACCTTTTCGGAGCGCCCGGCCAGGCCTTTGAGGCTGGCGCCCAGTGCGGCGGGCTCGCGGGTGACGACGCCGGCCCAGGACTGCTCTTCCCACGCAAACACGGCTTTGGCGATCAGGCCCTGCTGGCCGACGGTGGCTTGCGGCGCGACGTCCTCCACATTGCCGCACAGGCCCTCGGCTTTGGCGATGGCGGCTTCCACGCCGGCGGCGGTGCCGAAGCATTTGGAGCGCTGGAGCTGGTCGAGCACGGCTTTCTGCTCGGCCGGCGGCAGGGTTTTCAGCGCCACGGCGCCCGCGTCCGTGGCGGCCTTGCCGACCACGGTGATGGCCAGCACGGCGGGCTGGACCACTTCATTGTTGAACACCGCGAGCTTGTAACCGCTCATGAGGCCGGTGACCTGGTTGGTGTAGACCCAGCAATAGGGTGTCCGCCCCGACGCGGTGATGTCGTCCACTTTCTTGATGGCATACAGCGGCGCCTGCGGCAGGCCGGCGCGGCCTATGAAGGCATGCATTTCCTGTTCGGCCACGGCGCTTTGGTAGGCGGCTTCACCGCGGAAGAGCTGGGGGTTCATGTAGGCCCCTCCATCGCAGCTTTGAGCCTGGGCAGCCGGTGTCAGGCAGGCGGCGGCCAGTGAAAAGGAAATGAGGCACAGATAACGCATGTTGGGCTCCCGAAGCAGTGGCGTTGGCATGGAGGCAGCCGGGTTGTGGCCGCCGGATTAGTAACAAAACGTCACAAGCACGCTTCGGGCCATCATACTGACACCCCCTGCAAAAAATGCTACTTTTTACTGAGGGTTGACCCGAATATTAGGTGGCAAGCGTAGCCATAAGCGTGACAAACTGCCACTCCTGCCCCCGGACTCCGCGGATCTGGGCAGCGCCTGTATCCTTGAAAAATGGGGTGTCGATGGCTGTGCACACAGAAAGCTCAAAGCCACCGCAATAGAAACGGTGCGTAGCAAAAACAAGCCCAAGCGGTGACGCTCATTGCAGCTTCTCGGCCAGGAACTTTGTGACCATTGATTCGACGCCGGCATGTACCGCCGCGCGGTCAACGTCCGAAGGGTCGAGGCACACTTCAGGCGAGGCTGTCTTCTGCGAAGGTGTGCATGGATCGGCAAACACGAAGTGCCCTCCCGAAATCTTCTGATACAGCGGCGGAACCGGCAATGTAAGCGCCAGGGTATCGGCATTTCCTTCACCTGAAAGCTTGCTCTGCTTGGGCCGGATGAGAAGGACAGGCATCGTCACAGCCCGCAGGCCGTCACGAGGAAATAGCGCCGCCAATGGGTCGAGTAACACGACAGCCTTCAAAGCGAGATGAGGAGGCAAAGGTGTCTCCCGCTCTCGCGTCAAGGGGCTAGGACTTGGCGCGCCAGGACGGCGTCCACTGGGCGCGTTGTTGCATGACATCACGTCTTCAGGATGAGCGACACAGTGCTCTGCAAAGTGAGCCTCATCCTGTATGGCGCCTGCGAGCTTCAACGCGACCGCCCCTCCCAGGGAAAAACCGACCATGCCAAGTCGCGTAGGGTCGGCATGCATTGCAAAACGAGGAGTGTCCAGCATCGCCGCCAACGCAAGTTGGACCTGGAATGGTCGAACAAACAGGCCGGCGGTCCCGTGAAATGGCGCAACCACAATGAAGCCTTGCCGAGCAAGCGACGCGGACAGCTCCTTCAACAGCAGTGGGCTGCCTCCAGTCAGGCCGCCACCATGCGACAGCAGCACCACAGGGAAGTTTCCCGCGGCCGGCTGTGCGTCATGCGTCGCCGGAACGAGAACCGGTCCAGCTTGCCATGAAACTTCATCCGCTTGCGTCGGGTACCAAATGAGCGCCTCGAAAGGTGTCGCGGCCTGTACCTCGATGCGGGCAATCCCCGCACAGAACGATTGAGTTTGACCATATGCAATAGAAAACGGTCCAAACGAAAGAAGAATAAGACCAAAGAGTAGCGTGCGCATGACCTCGCCTTAAGTTCATCCCCGGATCAAGGAAGAGCCTGTATCCTGGAAAAAAACACCCGCATCAAGTCCGTGAACGCATCCGCCGGAACGGTTTCATGCCGGCGGGCGTCCAGTTCGGCGATGTGCTCCATCTCCATGGGCTGTGCCTCAAGCGCCGCCATGGAGATGCCCTTGAAGATGCGCTCCTGGGTGGTCGTGATGTAGACGATGCGGCAGTTGTGGTGGCGCATGTCGGTGGCGATCTGCACATACTTGCGCAGCACCGCCTGCTCCGGGCCTTCAAGGATCTGGGCGAACACGCCGCCACCAAATACCAGGAGGCCGGTGATGCCCAGGGGCGGGTTGTTTTTGGCCGCGCTTTTCAGGACGCCGTTCACGGCATCTTCATTGATGCCTTCCTTGGCATCGCTGATGTAGAGTAGTCTGAGCATGGCGCGGCGCTCCTTGAACAGGACTGGCAGTATCGGGACGGGGAAACTGGGCTCCCCTGGGTGTTTGAACCCATCATCCCACTCTGCTCGCCCGTTGAACAGCGGAATCGCTCAGCCAAGCCCGAATGATTTCCTCAGGCTTGAATCCACAGGACCGGCAGGCATAAACCGCCGCAATTTGCTCAACAGGGATGCCTGCCCTGCCGGCGTGCGCCGCATGCGCCACGCGCCCAGGGCGGCTTCGACGATGGTGTTGGCCACGCCGTCGGGTTCTGGGGCGCTGTTGACGCTGTCGGCTACCGCCTGGGACACCAGGCCGCGTTCACGGTCATAGGCGGCGATTTTTGAGCTGGCCTGGGGCGAATTGAGGTCCAGGTTGGTCCGGGTGTAGTGCGGCTCGACCAGCGTGACGCGTATACCGAACTGGCGCACCTCGTGGTCCAGGGTTTCAGACAATCCTTCCACCGCATGCTTGGACGCCGAATAAAGTCCCATGTAAGGCGCAGGCAGCAAACCGAGCACGGAACTGACATTGACGATACGCCCCGAGCGCCGGGCGCGCATATGCGGAAGCACTGCCTGCGCGGTGCGCAGGATGCCGAAGACATTGGTTTCGAACAGCGACGCAGCTTCATGGATCGCGGTTTCTTCCACCGCGCCGACCATGGTCACGCCCGCGTTATTGACGAGCACGTCGATGCGCCCTGCCCGGTCGACGATGGACTGGACGGCCTGTTTGACGGATGCATCGTCGCGAACGTCCATTTCCACCAGTTCAACGCCCTGCAGCGGTTTTGTTTTTGCGATGCTGCGCACGGTGCCGAAGACCTGGCAGCCTTGCCTTGCGAACTTTTCCGCGGTGGTACGGCCTATGCCTGACGACACGCCTGTGACAACAACAACTGGGGCCGCAGCTTTAGCAGCAACTTGAGAATTCGACATGACAGGTCCCTCGATATGGATGAGTGTTTAAAAAGAAAAGCGGTGAAAAAGAAAATCAGTGGGCCAATGCGGCATCCGCCACATCGGGCTTGCCTTCGTTCGAATGGGGGACCCGCGGGCCCCCGTCCGCGGCCGGCCTGATTCCGAACCAGATGGAATACATGGCAGGCAGGAACACCAGCGTGAGAACCGTCCCGGCAAAGGTGCCGCCTATCAGGGTGTAGGCGAGCGTGCCCCAGAACACCGAATGGGTGAGCGGGATGAAGGCCAGGATGGCCGCCAGGGCGGTCAGGATCACAGGGCGTGAACGCTGCACGGTAGCCTCGACCACCGCGCGGAACGGGTCCAGGCCCTCCTGCTCGTTGTGGTGGATCTGCCCGATCAGGATCAAGGTATTGCGCATCAGGATCCCTGACAGTGCGATCAGGCCGACCAGCGCATTGATGCCGAAGGGTTGCTGGAACAGGATCAAGGTAGGCACCACGCCGATCAGGCCCAGCGGACTGGTGAGGAAGACCATGACCATCGCGGAGATCGAGCGCACCTGGAAGATGATGATCAGCAGCGTGATGGCCAGCATGATGGGGAACAGGGGCAGCATGGCCTTGGTGGCTTTGCCCGCTTCCTCGATGGCGCCGGCCTCCTCGATGCGGTAGCCGCCCGGCAGCTTGTCGATGATGGGCTGCAGCTGCGCCCTGATGGCGGTGGACACATCGGGAGGCTGCAAGCCCTCGGCGATGTCGCCGCGCACGGTGATGGTCGGCATGCGGTCGCGCCGTCGCATGACGGGCTCCTCGGTGCGCACCTCGACCTTCCCCACCTGCGACAGCGGGATGCGCTGCCCGCTGGCGCCTGTCAGGGTGAAGTCGGCAATCTTTGCCGGATCGAGCCGGGTGCCGCCGCCCGAACGGGCCACGACCTGCACCGTGCGAATGTCTTCACGCACGGCAGTCAGCGGAACGCCGCTCAGCAAAAACTGCAGTTGCTGCGCCACGGCGCTGGAGCTCAAGCCCACGGCCTGCAGGCGGTCCTGTTGCAGGGTGAAGTGCAGCGTCGGGCTGCGCGTGCCCCAGTCGTTGTTGACGGTGCGCATCATGGGGCTGGCATCCATGACCTGCTGCACCTCGGCGGCGATATTGCGCAGCGTCTGCGCATCCGGCCCGCTGACGCGGTAGGCGACGGGGAATGGCGAGTACGGGCCGAACACCAGCTGGGTGACGCGCACGCGCGCCTCGGGAGCGATGCCGTCGGCAATCGCCTTGCGCAGCCGAATCTTTAAGGCCTCGCGCTCATCCTGGTTGTCGGTGCGAATCACGATCTTGGCAAACGAAGGGTCGGGCAGCTCCGGGCCCATCGCCAGGAAGAAGCGCGGAGCGCCCTGGCCGACGTAGGCGGTGACGATCTTGGCTTCCGGCTGCTGGGCCAGCCAGGCCTCCACCTTGGCGGCTGCGGCGCTGGTCTGCACAATGGATGTGCCATAAGGCATCTGCACTTCAACCAGCACTTCGGGGCGGTCGGAGATCGGGAAGAACTGTTTCTTGACCACCGCCATGCCGAGCACCGCGACCACAAAAAAACCTGCCACCGCGCCGGCGACCAGCCACTTGCGGGCAATGACGCGCCCCAGCATCTGGCGCAAGCGGTTATAGCGCGGCGTGTCGTAGAGGGCTTCGTGGCCGCCCTCGATCTTTTTGAGGTCGGGCAACATCTTGACGCCCAGGTAGGGCGTGAACACTACAGCAACCACCCAGGAAGCGATCAGCGCGATGCCGACGATCCAGAACATATTGCTGGTGTATTCGCCCGCGGTGGATCGGGCAAAACCGTTGGGCATGAAGCCGACAGCCGTGACCAGCGTGCCCGAGAGCATGGGCGCGGCGGTGTGGCTCCAGGCATAGGCGGACGCGGCGGTGCGGCTGTAGCCCTCCTCCATCTTCACCACCATCATTTCGATGGCGATGATGGCGTCGTCCACCAGCAGGCCCAGCCCGAGGATCAGCGAGCCCAGCGTGATGCGGTCGAAGTTCTTCCCCGTCGCGGCCATCACGATGAAGACGATCGCCAGCGTCAACGGCACTGCGGCGGCGACCACGATGCCCACGCGCCAGCCCATGCTCACGAAACACACCACCATGACCACCAGCAGCGCGACGAAGAACTTGACCATGAATTCATCGACCGACGAGCTGATGTTGACCGACTGGTCCGTGACCTTGGTCAGGCTCACGCCCAGCGGCAGGTCGGCGTTGATCGCGCCAATCTCTTTATCGAGCGATTTGCCCAGGTCCAGGCCGTTCCAGCCGTCGCGCATGACGACGCCGAGCAGCAGCGCGGGCTCGCCGCCATTGCGGATCATGAAGGTTGCCGGGTCTTCATACCCGCGCTTGACGGTGGCGATGTCCGACAGTTTCAGCGTACGCCCCTGCGCCACGATCGGCGTATCGCGGATTTTCTGCAGCTCATCGAATGCGCCGTCCAGGCGGATGAAAACCTGCGGCCCTTTGGTTTCCACCGAGCCGGCCGGCGTCAATGCGTTCTGGCCGTTGAGCGCAGCAAACACCTCCTGCGTGCCCAGTCCCAGCGTGGCCAGGCGCTCGTGCGAGAACTCGACGTAAACGCGTTCGGGCTGCTCACCGACGATGTTCACTTTTTTGACGCCCGGCACGTGCAGCAGCCGCTGGCGCAGCGTCTCGGCGTCGCGCACCAGCAGGCGCTGCGGTTCGCCCTTGGCTTTCAAGGCGAACAGTGCAAAGGTAACGTCGGCATATTCGTCATTGACCATAGGCCCAATGACGCCGGCCGGAAGGTTGGCCGCTTCATCGCCCACTTTCTTGCGTGCCTGGTAGAACTGCTCCTGCACTTCCGAGGGCGGTGTGGTGTCCAGCAGGCTCAGGGTGGTGAAAGCCAGGCCGGGGCGGGTGTAGGTTTCGCTGCGGTCGTACCAGCGCAGTTCCTGCAGGCGTTTTTCCAGTTTTTCGGCGACCTGGTCCTGCATTTCCTGCGCGGTGGCGCCGGGCCAGGCGGTGATGACGGTCATCACCTTGACGGTGAAGGCCGGGTCTTCGGCCCGCCCGAGTTTGAAGAAGGAGACGAGCCCGGCCAGGGAGATCAGGCAGATCAGGAACAGGGTGACGGAGCGCTCGCGAACGGCGAGCGCCGACAGGTTGAAGCGGCCCTCGCTCATAGCTTGGCTTTCGCGACGACGGTGGCCTCGCCCGCGACCCGGACCTGCTCGCCTTCGCGCAGCAAGTGCGTGCCCAGTGCAACGATGCGCTCACCTTGCTTGAGGGTGCCGGTTACGCGCGCACTGTCGTCACCCAGGCGCTGGACCGTGACGGGCCGCCAGGACACTTTGGCCGGCTCACCCTGGATCACCCAGACGCCGGGGCCTTTGCCCGCATCGAACAGGGCGGCAATGGGTACCGACAAACCGCCTTGGGCGGCGGGAGCTGCATCCGACAACTGGATGGTGACCGTGCTGCCCAGCGGCGCGCCGGCCAACTCGCCGTCCAGCACATAACGGGCTTCGAAGGTGCGCGTCAGCCTGTCGGCGGCATCCGAGATTTGCCGGAGCCTGGCAGGAGCGCCCGCCCCTTCCTTGCCAAACAGCGCGGCCACGCCGGTTGAACCGACCGGGGGGCGCAGGGTTTCCGGCAACTGGACGACGGCTTCACGGCGGCCGGCATGCGCCAGTCGCACCACGGCCTGGCCTGCGTTGACGACCTGGCCGGCTTCGGCCAGTGTTTCCATGACGACGCCATCGGCATCGGCCACCAATTCCGCATAGCGGCTCGCGTTACGCGCCACATCGGCCTGGGCTTCAGCCGCATTGAACTGGGCCTTGGCGGCATCCGCCGCGGCCTTGACCTGGTCATAGGCCGACGCCGAAATCGCGCCGGTTCCGCGCAGGTCGCGGTAACGGGCCTCATCCTCCGCCGTCTGCTGCGCCCGCGCCCTGGCCGCAACGACCGCCTCTTGCTGGGCATGCGCCGCAAGCTTCAGGTCAACCGGGTCGATACGCGCAAGGACCTGGCCGCGTTTGACGCTTTGCCCGGCGTCCACCAGGCGCTCCAGAACCTTGCCCGGGACGCGAAAGCCCAGGTCACTTTGTACCCGGGCTGCCACGATCCCGGTGAAGGTGCGCGACGCAAGGGCCGCGTCACGCACAGTGGCCGCGCGCACCAGGGGTGCCTCGGTACGCGGATCGGAAGGCTTTTTATCGCCGCAAGCGGCTAAAACCAGCGCCAGTACAGGCAGGACAGCAAATGAAATGAGGCGGTTAGGCATGGAAATCCCGTAAAAACCAGACAGGATTTCATTTTGGAACTAGTGACCATATATGTCAATAGTCACAATCAATGCGGCCGATTAATTAAGGCGACAAGCTGCGAAGCACCAGGCTGGAAAGCTGGGCCGGCGCCTCCTCGGTGGAATCCAGGCTGTATTGCAGGAGCAAGGGATTCAGGTAAGGACGCATGACGAGGCACACCGCAGCCGTGGTCTCATCGAGGGGCGTCTTTCGCTCGAAATCCTCGGTCTCCCGTCCCAGGCGCAACAGGTCCTGCACCATGGACTGCATGTGCAGTTCGAAGGCACGCACCGCCTCCCACCGGCCGCTGGCGGCCGAGGCTGCGATGTCATAGAGCTTGCGATCCTCAAAAAACAAGCGAAGGCTTGACTCGACCATCGCCTTGAACATGCGCCTGAGTTTCTCCGGCGGACGGTCGACGGCGCCAATGGCCGCCCTGATGTCGGCTTCGATTTCGCTCAGGCAATTGGCGCAGATGAGTTCGCCAATGGCCTGCTTGGACTCGAAGAACTTGTAGATATAGGCCTTGGAAAAGCCTATGGCCTTGGCCAGGTCGGAAACGGTGGTTTTTTCGTAGCCGTAGAGGCGGAAGTGCTGCGTGGCGGCCTGGACGATCTGGTCCCGGACTTCGTGGTCGGCGGGGCCCCGGGCCGGCGCCGGGGAGGTGCTTGCTTTGGTCATGGAGAGAGCTTACCTCCTGCCGCCGGCTTGCACAATAAGTGACCATATTGTAATATAGTCACAATGGTTCTATCAGATTCATCCTTTCACGCTCGTTTTTTCACCTCACTCCACTCCACTCCACTCCGCGGAAGATGCCATGCCAATCAAACGCAGTCTCATCGTGCTGGCCATCGCCAGCCTCTCGGCCGGTTGTGCGGTCGGGCCCGATTACGCCCGGCCCGACACACCCATGCCGGATCACTACCTGGGCCAGAAAGCCCTGGAGCAACGGCAGGCCACCGCCGACGCCGATCTCGTCACCTGGTGGGAAGGCTTTGGCGATGCACAACTGAGCCGCTTCATCAAACTGGCACTGGTGCAGAACCTGGACCTTGCGCAGGCGAGCGCCCGGGTGACCCAGGCGCGTGCAGGGCTGGGAGCCGCGAATGCCGCACTGCTACCCTCCGGCAACCTGAGCGCCCAGGGAACACGCGCCTACCAGTCGGTTGAAACACCCCTGGGCCAGATCTTGAATTCGCAGCCCAATTTCGACCGCTTCGGCAGGTCTTATGAGGCCAATCTGGGGGGCAGCTGGGAGCTGGACCTGTTCGGCGGCCTACGCCGGGGACGCGAAGCAGCGCTTGCCGACTACCAGGCTTCGGAGGCCGGCGCCTCGGCGGTACGCCTGGCGGTAGCGGCGCAAACGGCCGACGTCTACATCGGCATCCGCGGCCTGCAGGCTCGCCTTGAGATTGCGCGCAAGCAAGTGCAGACGCAACAGGACCTGCTCGCCATCATCAACCAGCTCTATGGCAAGGGCCTGGCTGCCGAGCTGCAAGTGCGGCAGGCCGAAGGCGCGCTGGCCCAGGTGAAAGCCTCAGTGCCTGTGCTTGAAGCAGGGCTGGAGACGGCCATGAACGCGCTGGACGTGCTGCTGGGCACGCCGCCCGGCACACACCGGGCGGAGCTGGCGAACGCCGGCGCCATCCCGGCCGCCCCGCGAATCGCCGCCACCGGCACACCCGGCGACCTGCTCAGGCGCCGGCCCGACCTGATCGTGGCCGAGCGCCGCCTGGCTGCGTCGAACGCACGCATCGGCGTGGCGGTTGCCGAGTACTACCCCAAGCTGTCCTTGAGCGGACTGGTCGGCAGCGCGACCTCGCTGCCCGGCGGCAGGCTGTTCACCGACGGCTCCAGCCAGGCCGCCGGCGTGCTGGGCCTGCGCTGGCGCTTGTTCGATTTCGGCCGCATCAACGCGCAGATCGACCTGGCCAAGGGCCGCGAAGCCGAGGCCTTGGCCGCTTACAAGCAGGCCGTGCTGCGCGCGACGGAGGACGTGGAAAACGCCTTATCCGCTCTGGTCAAACGCGAAGACCAGGCCGGCCTGCTCACCCAGGGGGTGGACTCGCTGGGCCGGGCCAGAGGCGCCTCGTTCGCGGCCTACCAGAAGGGGGTTGTCAGCCTCGTCGAGGTTTTGCAGGCGGACGAAAACCTGTTGCGCGCTTCCGATACGCGGGCACAGGCACAAACCGAATCCGCGCGCGCGGCGGTCGCGGCTTTCAGGGCGCTGGGAGGCGGTTGGCAGCCCCGCGAAACCGAAGCAATCGCCGCCAGGTAGCGCCGCCGGCAGTGTCGGCTTTCATCGCGCTGGCGACGGACAGGCTCAGTGAGGTGAAGACCCTGCCGGAGATATTGCGGACGCAGCCGTGCCGGAATTTGGTGCCACCCCCTGCGCGTCATCCGGCCAGATCCGCATTGCGGGCGCCTGGCTGACGATGGACAGCAGGTAGTCGATGTCGGCGGGCTTGACCACGTGATGGTCGAAGCCCGCGCTCTGCGATTTCAGGCGGCTTTCGGCCTCGCCGTATCCGGTCAACGCGATCATCAGCGCATCCCTGGATTCGGGGCTGCTGCGCAGCTGACGGGCCACTTCAAAGCCGTCCATGCCGGGCAGGCCGATGTCGAGGATCAGCACGTCGGGCACGAATTCCCGGGCCACGGTGAGCGCCGCCGCGCCGTCGTTGGCGATCCTGACCACATAACCTTCGAGTTCAAGCAGGACTTTCAGCGTGTCGGCCGATGCTGGCAAGTCGTCGACGACCAGGATTTTGCGGGAGGTCGCCGGCGCCGGCCTGGCGGGAGGCGGTGCGTGGTCGGCCTCAAGCACGGCCCCCTCGGCCAGCACCCGGGCCGGGAAAAACACGGAGATGCGGCAGCCTTTGCCGCGGCCCTCGCTGTGCGCCTCCACCCTGCCCTGGTGCAGCTGCACCAGGTGCTTGACCAGTGTGAGGCCTATGCCGAGGCCGCCCTGGGCGCGGTCCAGGGCCTGGTCGCCCTGGGCGAACAGGTCAAAGATATGTGGCATGAATTCGGCCTCTATGCCCTGGCCGGTGTCCGAGACGGTGATGCACAGCTCATCGCCCCTGAATGAGGCGCCCAGCCTGATCTTTCCCCCCGGGTCGGTGAACTTGGAGGCGTTGTTCAGCAGGTTGGACAGTACCTGCGACAGGCGCACCAGGTCGCCTTGCAGGACTATCGGCTCGCCGGGAATGTCAACCGTGAGTTCCTGCTGCCTGGCGGCCAGCAAAGGGTTGCTGGCCTCGACGGCGCGCTCGCACAGGGTGGACAGCCGCACCGGCTCCACGTGCACGGTCACCTTGCCGCGGACGATGCGCGAGACGTCCAGAAGGTCATCGACCATCCTGGACATGTGGTCCACCTGGCGGGCGATCACATCGCGCGCCCAGGCCACGGTCGGGTCGGCCACCTGGGCACCGTGGATGATGTGCACCGCGTTGCGTATGGGCGCCAGCGGGTTGCGCAGCTCATGCGCCAGCATGGCGAGGAACTCGTTCTTGCGGCGGTCGGCCTCCTGCACCAGGGTGTAAAGCCTGGCGTTCTCCATGGCGATGGAGGCCCGACCCACGACTTCGCTGAGCAGGGCGGCATCGGCCTGCGCGAAGCCGCCGGCCCTGCCGAACAGGATCAACGCGCCCAGCTGCTGCTCGCCGGCCACCAGGGGGCAGACTGCCATCTCTTCATGGTCGGCCGGCAGCGCCGGCCACTCGGCGGGCGGCGTAGCCGCGGGCTGCGCCGCGCACAGCTCAGTCGCGGGCAGGAAGGCTATTTCCCGCGCGAGCATGGCGTCCCGCACCAGCGCCGCCATGGAGGGGCTCAGATCGCGCTGGCACTCCAGCAGCACCGGGCCCACGGCGGGATCCGCGCTGCCCGAAATCTTCAGACAGCGGCAGTGCAGCGCCCCATGACCGTCAAGCAGGGCGACGGCCGCCATGTCGCCCAGGCGCGGCACCGCGATGTCCGCCAGCGCATGGGCGGTGGCGTCGATATGCAGGGACATCGAAAGCCGCTGGCTGGCCTCGGCCAGGTAGGCCGCGCGGCGCGTGGCGTCTTCCGCCGCGGTGCGCGCCGCCTCGGAGCGCGCCAGCGCCTCGCGCTCGACGGCCTGCTGCTGCAGCTGCCGGTGCATGCGGTGCAGGTCGACAAACACCTTGACCTTGGAGCGCAGCACGCCGGGCACGACCGGGGACGAGATGTAGTCCACCGCGCCCAGCGCATAACCCTTGGCGGCCTGGGCCTCGTCGACGTAAGCGGTGATGAACAGGATGGGGGTCTGTGAGCTCTTTTTGTACTGCCGTATCAGGCTGGCGGTCTCCAGGCCGTCGATGTCGGGCATGTTCACGTCCAGCAGGATGGCGGCGAACTCCATCTCCAGGATCAGGCGCAGGGCCTCCCGGCCCGAACGCGCGCTGACGAGGTTCTGCCCCAGCTCCTCGAGGATGCTGCCCATGACGACGTGCTTTTCGGGCAGGTCGTCGACGATCAGGATGTTGACCGGGTCCGGGTTCAGCATGCTTGCCGGCTCCTGCGGCATGGCGAGAACGGCGCTCATCGCGGCAACCAGGCGCGCAGCACGGCGAGCAGGTTCTCCGTGTTGACGGGTTTGGACAGGTAATCCCAGGCGCCCGCCTCAATGCATTTCTCGCGGTCGCCCTTCATGGCCTTGGCGGTGACCGCGATCATGGGCAGGGTCTTGCCGGCCGGCAGCTTGCGGATCTCCTGCATGGTGACCAGGCCGTCCATGACCGGCATCATGATGTCCATCAGCACCACGCTGAGCCGGGGGTCGGAGGCAACCTTGGCGATGGCGTCATGGCCGTTGTCGGCCCAGACGATATCCATGCCCTCTTCCTCGAGCACGGTGGCCAGCGCGAAGATGTTGCGCATGTCGTCGTCGACGATCAGCACCCGCTTGCCCGCGAGCGACTTGTTGGCGTCGTGCAGGGTCCTCAAGGTGCCGCGCTGCCGCTCCGTCATGCGCGCCTCGTTCACATGCAGGGCGTGCAGGGCCAGGTCCAGCACACGCGGAACGGACCTGGCCTCGCGGAACAAATAGCCGTCGCGGGCCTGCCAGGCGGGCTGGTGCAGCGCGTCTATCGGGCCTTCGCGCCAGACCACCACCGGCAGCGGCCCTAGCACCGAGGGGGCCGGCAGGGTATGGCGCAACTGCTCGAAACCGCCCTCCAGAGATGGCTCATCGGTGATGGCGCATTCAAAGCGCGCGAAGTCCTCGGGCTTGACGTCCGCCAACGAGGCCACCGTCTGGCACAGGATGTGGCTGTGGCCCAGCAGGCCGGTGACCTCGGCGCGCAGGGCCTCGTCCTTCAAAGCCACCAGCACATGTCGCACCGGGCGCGACACATAGCGGTGCAACTGGTCCAGCATCTCGTCGAGTACCTCCTTGGCGGGGATGGGCTTGGCGATGAAGGCCATGGCGCCGCTGCGGTAGGCGCGCTCCTGAGAGTCGTCCGTGGAAATGACGCAGACCGGGATGTGGCGCACGCTGAAGTCCTGCTTGATGCGCTCCAGAACGCGCCAGCCTTCCATGTCGGGCAGGTGCATGTCCAGCGTGATGGCTGAGGGCTTGAACTCCGCCGCCAGCGTCAGCGCGCCGGCGCCCAGCGAGGTCACCAGGCCCTTGAAACCCTTGGCACGCGCGGCGTCGAGCAAGAAGCTCGCGAAGGCCAGGTCGTTCTCGACAATCAGCAGCACAAAATCGCCGGGCTGAATGTTGTGCCTGTCGTCCGCGGCTTCGTCGGCCGGCGCGGGGGCGTCCAGGGACAGGGCGGCGGCGTCGAAGCTGCTGTCCTGCTTTTCAAAACCCAGGCGGCTGATGGGCGCGGTGGTTTCCATGCGCGGCTCGGCGCTGCCGCCGGGCTTGCGCGCGCCGCGCCACGAGGAATAGGTCAGCGGCAGGTAGAGCACAAAGCTGCTGCCCTCGCCCGGCGCGCTGGACAGGCGTATCTCGCCACCCAGCAGTCGCGAGAGTTCGCGGCTGATGGCCAGGCCCAGGCCGGTGCCGCCGTACTTGCGGGAGGTGGAACCGTCGGCCTGCTGGAAGGCCTCAAAAATGATCTGCTGCTTGTCGGCGGAAATGCCTATGCCGGTGTCGGTGACGGAAAACGCCAGCACCTGCTGCGCACGATTGAGTTCCTCGTGGTCCGTGCTCCATCCGGTGAAGGCCTCCTCGATGGCGAGCGCCACATGGCCCTGGTGCGTGAACTTGAAGGCGTTGGACAGCAGGTTCTTGAGGATCTGCTGCAGGCGCTTGACGTCGGTCACCATGGACACCGGCAGCTGCAGCCCGGTGGTGATCAGGAAATCCACGTTCTTGGCCTCGGCTACGTGGCGGAAGGTGCGCTCCACATACATCTGCAGGTCGGACAGCCGCAACTCGTTGACGTCCACCACCACCGTGCCCGACTCGATCTTGGACAGGTCCAGGATGTCGTTGATCAGCATCAGGAGGTCGTTGCCCGATGAATGGATGGTCTTGGAAAACTCGACCTGCTTGGCCGTCAGGTTGCCTTCGGAGTTCTTGCACAGCTGGTCGGACAGGATCAGCAGGCTGTTGAGCGGCGTGCGCAGCTCGTGCGACATATTGGCCAGGAATTCCGACTTGTACTTGGAGGTCAGCGACAGCTGCTTGGCTTTTTCCTCAAGTGCCTGGCGGGCCTGCTCGACCTCCTGGTTCTTGCGCTCCACCTCGTCGTTCTGCTGGACCAGCAGGTGGGCTTTTTCCTGCAGCTCCTCGTTGGTCTGCTGCAGCTCTTCCTGCCGGCTTTGCAGTTCCTGCGCCAGGGACTGCGACTGGGTCAGCAGGTCTTCGGTGCGCATATTGGCCTCGATCGTGTTGATCACGATGCCGATACTTTCCGTGAGCTGGTCCAGGAAGGCCTGGTGCGTGGGGTTGAAACGCTCGACCGAGGCGAGCTCCACCACACCCCTGACCTGGCCTTCGAAGATGATGGGCAGCACCAGGATGTCCATGGGCGCCACCTCGGTGAGGCCCGACGATATCTTCAGGCCCTGCGGCATCGAAGAGGTCAGCAATATCTTCTGCTTGTCGAAAGCGCATTGGCCAATGAGGCCCTGGCCCAGGTCGATTTCCTTGCCGTAAGCGCCCTGCCCATCGGAGGCATAACTGGCCATCAGGCGCAGGCGCGGCCTTTCCTGCGTGTAGCTCAGCACATAAAACTCGGCCTGCTGGGCGCCCACCACGGGCGCCAGTTCGGACAGGATCAAATGGCCCACGGCCACCAGGTCTTTCTGGCCCTGCAGCATGCGGCTGAACTTGGCCAGATTGGTCTTGAGCCAGTCCTGCTCGGTGTTGACCTGGGTGGTGTCCTTGAGGTTGCGGATCATTTCATTGATGGTGTCCTTGAGCGCGGCCACCTCGCCCAGCGCTTCCACTGTGATGGAACGCGTCAAGTCGCCCTGTGTCACGGCGGTTGCCACCTCGGCAATGGCGCGCACCTGGGTTGTCAGGTTGGCGGCCAGCTGGTTGACGTTTTCGGTCAGGCCTTTCCAGGTACCGGCCGCGCCCGGCACCTTGGCCTGGCCGCCCAGCTTGCCCTCGACCCCTACCTCGCGCGCCACCGACGTCACCTGGTCGGCAAAAGTGGCCAGCGTGTCCGTCATGCCGTTGATGGTGTCGGCCAGCGCGGCGATCTCACCCTTGGCCTCCACGGTCAGCTTGCGCTCCAGGTCGCCGTTGGCCACGGCCGTCACCACGCGCGCAATGCCTCGCACCTGGCTGGTCAGGTTGCCGGCCATGAAGTTCACGTTGTCGGTCAAGTCCTTCCAGGTGCCGGCCACGCCCTGCACATCAGCCTGGCCGCCCAGCTTGCCTTCGGTACCCACCTCGCGCGCCACCCGCGTCACTTCAGAGGCAAAAGACCGCAGCTGGTCCACCATGGTGTTGATGGTGTTTTTGAGTTCCAGGATCTCGCCCTTGACATCCACCGTGATCTTCTTGGACAAGTCACCGGCCGCCACAGCCTTGGTCACGTCGGCGATGTTGCGCACCTGGGAGGTCAGATTACCGGCCATGAAGTTCACGTTGTCGGTCAAGTCCTTCCAGGTGCCGGCCACGCCCTGCACATCAGCCTGGCCGCCCAG